>CAYHTX010000009.1:0-15212 GCA_964359615.1 uncultured Gammaproteobacteria bacterium
GGGCCGGAACGCCGAGATTTTTCAGTCGAATTTGCTGGTGGGACTGCGTGCCCTCCGGGATAACAATTTTTTTCTTTCCATCTAGTGTCTCAATCTCGACGGTGTCCCCAAGCACTGCTTGCGGATAGGAAATCGTGACTTCGGTATGAATATCATTCCCATCACGGACAAATCGCTCATCCGTTCGGACGTGAACGACGACATAGAGGTCACCGGGCACGCCGCCCGCCCCGCCGCTCTCGCCTTTCCCAGATAGTCGAATCGTCCCGCCGTCATCAATGCCGGCCGGAATTTTTACTTTGTACGCCGAGTCGCTTTTCACCCTCCCGGTGCCGGCGCAATGGCGACACTTTTTCTCAGGAATTTCGCCGCGTCCCTGACACGCGGGACAGACGCCGACCGTCTGCATAGCCCCGAGAATGGTTTGTTGCACGCGCCGGACCTGGCCTTGACCTTGACAGTCCGCACAGGTTTTCATGGCACTCCCCGGTTCGACGCCGCTCCCGCTGCACACATCGCAGGCGTTTTGTTTCTTCAGCCGAATCTCTTTTTCGACGCCAAACACCGCTTCTCGAAATTCAAGCTCAACGTCAACCTGGACATCGCTCCCGCGGGCGTGCCCGCGCCGACCGCCGCGCCCTCCGCCAAACCCGAACATCCCGCCAAAGAGATCGCCAAGATCAAGGTCCCCGAAATCAAATTGAAAATTTTGTGCCCCGCCTTGCCCGCGCGCTGCCCGCATAAAATCTTCCCAATTTGCGCCGCCACCAAATCCGCCCTGATGCTCAAAATCAGCGCCAAATTGGTCGTACCGCTTGCGTTTTTCCTCGTTTCCGAGCACTTGATACGCCTCGTTCACTTCCTTGAACTTTTCCTCATTACCGCCTTGTTTATCCGGGTGGAGCTGGTGCGCAAGCTTGCGAAACGCTTTTTTGATTTCATCGTGCGAGGCCCCCTTATCAACGCCGAGAACTTTGTAATAATCTTTCGTCATAGTTTCAAACATCGTCACCCCGCAGTCGGCGGGGTGAGGTCAGACATCGTTCGAGAACGTCTTAATAGTGATCGGCCGCGGCTTCCATGAGCAGTCCCACGATGAGAAACAGTGCCGCGAGAAATCCTATCCCTGCCGGCCGCATACCGAAGACGCCCGCAATGCCGATACACCCGGCAAACAGCACGAATAATCCGATCCCAATAATGGTACGCCGATGCTGTCGGCGATGATGGTCGAAATGGTCACGAAGCATAGCGATATGAGACAAAAAATCACTGCACCTATCGTATCACGTTTTCTACTTTTTATCATCTACCACTTCCCCTTCCATGGGTTCATCGTCGCCTTTCTTGGCCTCTCCACTCCCCGAAGGACCGGCCTGGCCGCCCGCCTGTTCTTTTGCCTGCTCTTGTTGGTACATCTTCATGCCAACGGCCTGCGCAGCGTTCGTCAGCTCTTCCGAGGCTTTTTTGATCGCGTCCATATCGTCTTTATCTTTGACTTCTTTCAATTTCGCGAGCGCGTCATTCACTTTTTTCTTTTCATCATCCGAGACATTGATTTTCTTTTCTTCCACATCTTTCATCATCTTTTCCGCCGTGTAGGCGATGGTGTCAGCTGTATTTTTCAGATCAATCATCTCCCGCTTGTTTTTGTCCTCGTCGGCATGGAGCTCGGCGTCCTTTTTCATCTTCTCGATCTCGTCTTTCGAAAGTCCGCTCGAGGCTTCGATGCGGATGGACTGTTCTTTGCCGGTCGCCTTGTCTTTCGCCGAGACATGGAGAATACCGTTAACGTCAATATCGAATTTTACTTCAATCTGCGGCACGCCGCGCGGCGCCGGCGGGATGCCGTCGAGCATGAATGTCCCGAGGTTTTTGTTGTCTCCGGCCATCTGCCGCTCACCTTGAAGCACGACGATCTGGACACTCGGCTGGCTGTCGGCCGCAGTCGAGAACACCTGTGATTTGCTGGTCGGAATGGTGGTATTTTTCTCAATGAGTTTTGTCATGACGCCACCCATGGTTTCGATCCCGAGAGACAACGGTGTCACATCGAGGAGGAGAATTTCCTTGCCAAGATCGCCCTGAAGCTGTCCGGCCTGAATAGCCGCTCCGACGGCGACGACCTCGTCCGGATTCACACTGATGTTCGGTTTCTTGCCGAAAAATTCTTCGACTTTGCGCAGCACCAGCGGCATGCGCGTCATGCCGCCGACCATGACCACTTCTTGAATATCACTTTTATTAAAGCCCGAGTCAGTGAGTGCCTGTTTTACCGGCCCCATGGTTTTTTCAACCAAATCCATGACGAGTTCTTCGAGTTTGGCCCGGGAGAGTTTGATGTTCAAATGTTTCGGGCCATCAGCCGTGACCGTGATAAACGGCTCATTGATTTCCGATTCAGGTGTGCTCGAGAGTTCGATCTTCACTTTTTCAGCCGCATCCCGCACCCGCTGGAGAGATAAGGCATCCTTCGCGAGATCAATGCCTTCATTCTTTTTAAATTCACCGATGATCCACTCGAGGATGCGCTTGTCGAAATCATCGCCGCCAAGGTGCGTGTCGCCGTTCGTCGCGCGGACTTCGACGGTCGACTGACTAGACTCTTTGTCATGAGAAATTTCAAGAACCGACACGTCGAACGTGCCGCCGCCAAGGTCATAGACCACGATCTTCTGGTCATTTTTCTTGTCAAATCCGTAAGCAAACGCAGCCGCGGTTGGCTCGTTAATGATGCGGAGCACCTTAAGCCCCGCAATCTCGCCGGCATCTTTCGTCGCCTGTCGCTGCGAGTCATCAAAATACGCTGGCACGGTAATGACGGCCTCGGTAATTTTCTCGCCCAAGCGTTCTTCCGCATCGGCTTTGAGCTTCTGCAGCACCATCGCGGAAATTTCCGGCGGCGTGTATTCTTTATCCCCCATCTTCACCTTGACTTTGTCGCCGTCAGCCGCGATCTCATACGGCGCCCCTGACTTGGTCAGCGCCACTTCTCTGTCCCCTGATCGGCGGCCGATAAGACGTTTGATCGAGTACAAGGTATTCTTCGGATTGGTCACTGACTGGCGCTTGGCGAGCTGACCGACGAGGCGCTCGCCGGTTTTCGAGAGCGCAATGACCGACGGGGTCGTGCGAAACCCTTCCTTATTTTCTAAAACTTTTGGCTGGCCGCCCTCGACGATGGCCATGCAGGAGTTCGTTGTTCCGAGATCGATTCCGAGAATTTTTGGCATAAAAAATTACTATAAATAATTGTGCGATGTTTCATCCTTCCACGTTTGGCTGTGGAAGGATGTGACCAGACAACAATCTATTTTCTCTCACTACTCTTCTTCACCACTTTCACATCAATCTTCTTCGCCTGCGTCGGCGTCGCTTTCGGGGCCGTGATTCGGAGCATACCATCCGCAAACTCCGCCACCACTTTATCTTCTTTGACGGCTGCCGGCAGCGCGACCTGGCGATAAAATGAGCCGCTCCGCGTTTCTTTCCGATAATAATTCTTCTCTTCGACTTCGTGCTCCTTCTTCGTCTGACCCTGAATCGTGAGGACGCCTTTCTCGACTGATACCTGGACGTCTTTTGGGTCCACGCCAGCGAGCGGCGTTTCAATCACAACCGCGTCCTTTGTCTCATAAATATCGAGAGGCGGGATAAATGATTGCTGCATGCCCGCCATCCCGCGCACTGCCGGGAGGCGGTTCATCATTTCTTCCATCTCCCCGAATGGGTCCCACATAGGAGACCAGCGAATAAGGCTCATATCTGCTCTCCATCTCCCCCGCCCTGCCGGACGGCAAGCGGAAGAATAAAAATAATCGCTTAAGCACTCCTGCCTTTTGACACGATAACTTTGGCAACCTTGAGCACCTTGCTCCCCATCGTGTACCCTGCTTCTACCTCGCGGACGATCTCATGCTCGGGTGCGCTGCTCGCTTCTTCGCCGACTGCTTCGTGACGCGCCGCGTCGAATGTTTGTCCCACGGTCGGCACTTCCTCGATACCGTGCGCCCGGAGCACATCGCCAAACTGTTTCATGATAAAACCAATGCCGACCGCCCAATTTTTCCAGATCTTCCCGGCCTCGCCGTCACTCTCGGACGGTTGGTGCGCGAACGCAGTCTTGAAATTGGTATACACCGGCAGAAAATCATCGAGGACATCTCCCTCGCTCGCCCTGATCCACTCGGCGCGCTTCCGCTCCACTTCTTTTTGCAGATTTTGATAATCCGCCTGCGCCCGGAGCCAGCCGCTTTTGTAGGTCTCACAGGCTTCGCGAGTCGCATCACAGTCTGAGCACCCCGGTTTTTGAACAAAATATCTTTGAATGATCCCGCGAGTCGTATCTTCGAGATCAACCCGCTCCACGGCTTCTCCGGGCGTGAGCCAGACGTATTCACCGGCTTCCTTCGGATCAAGCGTGACCGTTTGTTCTCCCTCACTCAGTCGCGCGGACAGCTCGAGGCTCACAAAATGCACTTCGGGGCGAAAAAAACCTTTCGGCCGGATCATGTCGGCGTGAGTCAGGAGCCGCACCTCGCGGATGTCGAGTCCGGTCTCCTCTTTCACTTCCCGCGTGGCGGCTTCTGCCACGGTTTCACCGTACTCGATGTGACCGCTCGGCGGGATGAGTTTCCCGGCCCACTTCGGCGATCGGATGAGGAGAATCTTACCGTCAGCATTTTCGATATACACGCCGACGGCTGCTCGGGGCCGCTCGTTCAGAGGTTGTTCGGGCATATTCATATGAAACAGGCGTGGTTCTACCGGACTGTCTCGCGGATGCAATGCAAGACTCCGGCATCTTTGGCATAGTCCATCCGGATGGGCCCCACGATCGCAAAAACGCTTTCTTCGCCGATTCGCTCAGCGACAGCGCCGAGGGTGCTCCCGAACGGATTATGCGAGCCGAGAAGAATAGTGGGGGCTGCGTCCCGGACCAGCGTGTAGACATCATCCATGATATCCTCACAGTGATCAAACACCGCGGACATGCGGAGCGTGTAGGCATAATTACGAAATTCCGGCTGCGCCAGCATATAGGAAATGCCCGTGTAGTAGACCGAGTGCCGATCAATGGCGACGATGACCGCCGTATGCGTAAACTCGGCTGCAAATCTCGCAATCCCCTTCAGTTTCATTTCCGGGCGCGATGCCTCGCTGAGTATGTCGGCAATCGTCTCCTGAATTTTTTTTCGCGGCGCAATCGGCTCCATGAGATGCTCAACGTAGTACGCGTATCCCTTTTCCGTCGGCACCCGACCGGCTGAAGTATGCGGCTGCACCAAATATCCCGTCTCTTCGAGTTCGCGCATTTCATTCCGGAGCGTTGCCCCCGAGAGATCAAACTCCCCTTGCTCAGACAAAAACTTTGAGCCGATCGGTTCGGCCGTGTTAATGTAGGTCTCAATAATGGTTTTGAGAAGTTTTTCCTGCCGTGTATCCATATACGGTACGACGCGCTGTTAGCACTCTCATGCTTCGAGTGATAATATACCACCCGCCGGTTTTCCTGTCAAATCTCGAATTATCCACAAATACGGATCGCTGCAGCGAGCTGGCGGAGTATAAACCCCTGCCGCCGCGCCAACGGAAATAGAAAAAGACCCGTCTCCGGTCTTTTTCTCGCCAGCTATTCCTCTTTGGTCGTCCGGGCAAAATCCGTGATATTCCCGACCTCGCTCAAAAGGACATTCTCGACGAAAATCCCGCGCGAATAAAAGATGCGTTCGAGCTCATTTTTGAGATCCATCTCGACCTGGTCACGCTTCGGACCAATGATATCGGCCATCTCAAACCTACTCCCGACCATGCGAATCCGGCTCCGGACAGTCGGCCGGATGATCTTCGCGACAAAATCTTCGCCGATCGTTTGCCAAATGGCCGGGATCTGGTGAATGTCAAGACGTAGGAGAATAGTCCCCTCGACCGCAATCCGTTTACCCTCGCTCGTAACCGCGGCGATCGGAATGTCCCCAAGCGCGCGCTCGTGCTGCGGGTTGAATTCGCGCGAGATGCTGTACTCGAGGGTCTGGGTGTTGAAGAGCTTGGCCTTCTGCCAGAACGGAATCTTGAAATGAAGCCCCGGCGTCAGGACCTTTTTCAGGACCCCGCGGCCGAGATCATAGACGCAGGCCACGTACCCGGGCGGCACATAAATAAAGAGTCCCTTGAGCACATCCTCCATGACGAAGGAGTACATGAGTTTATCGAGCGAGTCTCCGGCCATAAAATAAATACTTAGTGGCTCGCCGCGGCCGTCTTGGGCTTCTTCTCGCGGAACAGGAGCTTACTAAACTGATAAATGATAGCAGAAAATGCAAGCGATGTCAAGACAAAGAGGGATTTGACCATAGGAAGCCACCAGAGAATGGCGAACACGAACGCCGGGAAAGCCAAAAAATAGAGGAGATCAGATTGGCTCAAGCTATGCCGCTCCCGCCGGTACTCGAAGTAAATCTCGAGGAGGAGGAAAATCGCCGCCGCGCCCGACCAAATGAGGTCATGACGCCGGCCCAGCTGAAAGCCATAAAAATTGGTATTGATAGCCCCCGGAAAATCAACCGACGGGTAAAGAAACTTGAGCATGCGCTCCCCGGTAATCCCACGCAAGAACACTTGGTACAACAGCACGAGGACCAGGAGTTGAATGCCGATGACGATGACCTTGGCCCAAGGCCGCACCCGCCGGCGCTTGAGTACCCGTCGAATTTCTTCTTTTTTCAAAATCGGATCATTTTTATATGTTTCATTGAGGCGGTCGACGTCCTTGATCAGCGTCTCGTTTTGAATCCGGTCTTTCTCAGTCATGAGGCTAAACGGCAGGAGGAGCATCCGGAGCACGATCGTCATATAGACAATCGCCCAACCCATGTTGGTGTTGGTCCAGTTGTTGTAAATCCAGATCAAAAAATTGAAGAGCGGCTGGTAAAGAAACGCGATCCAAAAGTTGGCGAACATATAAAATAGTATAGCAAACTGATAGGAAAAAACAATGTGCTGCCGCAAAAACGATGTGCCAGACGAGAGAATATCACTGTTTCTCCCAATCCTCGACGCCTCGTAAATACTCGCCTTTGAGTTTCAAAAAATACTCCTTTGCTGGTTCATACTCGTTCGGAATTTCGCCCGCCAAAATCGCCTCTTCAATGGCGCTTTTTATTTTCCCGACGGTCGGTCCGGGTTTGAGTCCGCACACCTGCATAATTTCCTCCCCGCGCACCGGCGACTGAAAAGCGCGAAGCTTGTCTTTTTCAATCACCTCGGCCATACGCGTGTCAAGTTTTTCGTAATTCGCCAGGCGATGCGTCTTTTTCTTTTGGTTCCCGGTCGTGATGTCGCTCCGGCACAACAGTAACAGATCCTGAAGTTCCTCGCCGACGCTCACAATGAGGCGCCGAACCGCGCTATCCGTAATCCCCTCATCCATAAGCGCGATCGGCTGCAGGTGCCAGCGCACGAGCTTCGCCACATAGTCATTTTCTTCTTTCGAGAGCCGGAGTCGCCGCCCGATGTCGCGCGCCATTTTTTTGCCGAGATGATCATGCATATCAAATGTCCAGCCGCGACCGCGGACAAATTTTTTGGTCTGGGGCTTGGCGATATCATGCATGAGGCCAGTAAAACGAAGCAGTGTGTTGTCCGACCGCTCCGCGATATTATCAACGACCGCAAAGGTGTGGGACAGGTTATCTTTATGTGAATAACCAAAGGCTTCTTCAACGCCCGCGAGCGCGTTCACCTCAGGCAAAAACTGATCCATGAGCTTGGTGCCGTACAGGATCCACAGGCCGACTGAGGGCTTCGGCGCCGCGAGGAGTTTAAAGAGCTCTTCCTGGATCCGCTCAGCCGAAATAATCTTGAGCCGCGCGGCGTTTCGCTCCATCGCTTCGAGCACCGGTTTGTCAATCGCGAACTCGAGCTGCGCCGCAAACCGCGGCGCTCGCAGCATGCGCAGCGGGTCGTCAAAAAATGTTTCGTCCGGGTCAAGCGGGGTGCGGAGCATTCGTTCGTGAAGATCCTTCGTGCCATTAAACGGATCCGTGAGTTTTCCCAGCCGGCCGCTGGCGCCAATTTTTCTCGCCATCGCGTTCACGGTAAAATCACGGCGACTGAGATCCTCTTCGAGTGTCGCGGACTCGACTGATGGTTTACGGGATGATTCACGATAACTCTCTTTTCGCGCGCCGGCAAATTCGATTTCCATGAGGACGGTTTTCGTGACTGGCGAGTCAGCCGAGCCATTGCCTATTTCTTCGGTAAATACAAATCGCGCGGTATTGAAATCCTCAAAAAGCACGAGTGTCCCTGCCGCTTCGCCCACATGCTCAGCAAACGCTTTGGCAAATTCCACCCCGCTCCCCATGACCACAAAATCCAAATCCTTATTCGGCTGCATCCCAAGCATTTCATCACGGACATATCCGCCGACGATGTAGGCGTCAATGCATGTTCTTTCGGAGATGTGGGCGATTGTTTTGAAAATGTTTTTCAACATAATCAACGTGAGAAAATAGAAAGTAGAAAGTAGAAAATAGAATTTTTTACGATTCGATTATCCGCCATTTTTATTTCCATTTTCTACTTTCTATTTTCTTAAAGAAGCCACAATATAAGTAGGCCAATAGTAATCCGATACACCACAAACGGCGTAAAACTCCATCGCTGAATAATTTTCATGAGTCCCCAGATCGCAAAAAATCCGGCAATAGCCGCGGCGACAAAACCAGTCGTGAGCGCTGTGAGCGACAGATCCCCGAGTCCGATAGAAAAAAGATCAACTATTTTTTTCGCCCCAGCGATGGCAATAATCGGCACACTCATGAGAAATGATAACTCTGCGGCCGATGTTTTTTCTATCTTTGAAAATAGTCCGGCCGTCATGGTGATCCCCGAGCGACTCGTGCCAGGAATAAGCGCAATCGCTTGCGCGAGCGCGACCACCGCGACTTGCTTCGCGCTCAGATGATCGATGTCTGTGAGCGGCGCACCCGTTGCCACGAGTCGCCTGTGATATTGATCTGCGAGATAAAGGACGATTCCCCAGCCAATGAGTCCGAGAGCAATAATAGTTGACGAGCGCACCTGCGATTCAATCCACGTCTCTCCAAAATACCCGGCGAGTCCCGCAGGAATAATACTCAAAATTAAATAAAGGGCGAGCTTCGTTTCGCTTCTGTCTTCCCTCCCCTGGTTGACCCCCACCTTTCCTCCCCCTCGTAGGGGGAGGTAGGAGGGGGTTACGCGCGCACTCACTAACTCTCTTGCAATCCCCCACAACTTCTTCCGAAAATACACGACCACTGCCAGGAGCGTCCCCACATGCACAACTGCATCAAACGCGAGCCCCTGATCCGGCCAACCAAAAAACGCGGGGATAAAGATAAGATGCCCGGATGAAGAAACCGGCAAAAATTCAGTTAGTCCCTGGATTGTGCCCAACATCATTGCCTGGACGACCGTCATAGCCCCAATACTATACCAAATTTAGCCAAAAAGACAAGAAACTATTGACAACAGAGCAAAAAAGGTGTATAATAATTTATTGTCTGGACGGCTCGAAAGCGAGCAGATTGGAGTGGATATTATAAAAAAAATAATGCTGGTGGAGGCCAATAAGGAAACCGCCAGCACGATCGAGGCGGTGATCGGCCGCCTCGGCGACTTAGAAACTTTTGAGACTCATACGGCAGCGCTACTGAAACTGCAGCAAGTCCGCCCCGACGTGATCATCGCCCACGTCGGGAAAGATGAGATTGTCGCGATCGCGTTCGTGCGTGCTGTGCGCGCCGCCGAGCGCATCGCGGACATCAGCCGCGCGCCGATCATCCTCCTCACGGGCGGAGGACGATCGAAAACGATCGCTGAGCTCGAGGACACCAGCGTCGTTGACGAAGTGCTCGAAAAGCCCTTCACCAACGACAACCTGAGGAACGCGGTCCGCACGTTCCTGGGGTTCGAAACCTAACGCGGACACGGAGAGGGTCGCTTGCGCCCGGAGTCGTCCAGACAATGACTCCATTACCCCTTTCTCCTACCCTTTTCTCCCCGCTCGTGTGCGATCACTTTCCGTCAAAAATTGTTTCCGAAGACGAATATTATTTGGCGTAATTTCGAGGTATTCATCTTCTGACATAATTTCAAGTCCGCGTTCCAGTGTCACATCAAGTGGGGGCGTAAGAAGAATGGCATCATCGCTCCCAGAGGCGCGCATGTTAGTCAGCTGCTTGCCTTTGACCGGATTCACGGCCATATCATTGCCTTTCGAAACATTCCCGATCACCATGCCCTCGTACACCTCAACATTCGGACCGATATATAATACGCCGCGATCCTGAAGGTTCCAGAGCGCATAGCCGGCGGCTTTCCCAGTCACCATCGAGACCATGGAACCAACATCGCGCTTTTCAATCTCACCCACAAACGGCTTGAAGCCGACCACGCGACTCGTCATGATTCCCTCGCCGCGCGTATCCATGATAAACTGCCCCCGATAGCCGAGGAGTCCGCGCGTCGGAATTTCGAACATGATTCGAGTCTGGCCGTTCAGGCCTTTCATTTCCGTCATACTCCCCTTTCGCTTTGAAATCTTTTCAATAATGGTACCGACAAATTCATCCGGCGTGTCGACGGTCAATTCTTCAAATGGTTCGAGTTTGGTCGCCTGCCCTGAGCCTGCGGTTCGACTCTGCTCACCGCCCTGAGTCGTAGAGGAATGGGTCGAAGTGGCATCTTCTTTAATAATCACCTGCGGCTGGGACACCTGCATCTCATAACCTTCGCGGCGCATCGTCTCGAGGAGAATCGCGATATGCATCTCGCCGCGGCCATAGAGCCGTGACCGATCCGGCGCGGAAAAATCAATGCGGAGCCCGACATTAATTTCAAGCTCTTTCTCGAGACGTTCCTTAATCTGCCGGCTCGTTACAAATTTACCGTCGCGGCCGGCAAACGGGGCGTTATTGACGAGAAGATCGAGCGAAATCGTCGGCTCATCAACCGTAATGGCCGGCAATGGTTCTTGCTCAGTGTTCGCACAAATCGTTTCGCCGATATAGATGTCCGGAATGCCGGCGATCATGACGATGTCCCCGGCCTCGGCTTCCGGCACTTCTTTTTTTTCAAACCCATGAAAGGTGGAAATTTTCGTGATAGCGCCTGTCCGTGTTTCGCCGCTGGCTTTTTTGACGACCACTTTTTGTCCGGCTTTCACGACGCCTTCATACACGCGACCGACCGCCAGACGACCGAGGTAGTTGTCATACCCGAGGTTAAACGGCTGCATCCGAAACGGCACCGACGTGTCATGCGGCGCCGGCGGGACTTTTTCGAGAATGGTATCGAGAAGCGGATTCAAGTTCGTTGATTCGTCAGTCAATTTCTTTTTCGCAATCCCCTGCCGGCCGATCGCGTAGACCGTCGTAAAATTCAACTGCGCATCGTTCGCCCCGAGATCCATAAAGAGCTCCAGGACCTGGTCATGCGCCCGCGCCGGATCAGCCGCCGGTTTATCTATTTTATTTAGAACCACAATCGGCTTGAGACCAAGCTCCAACGATTTTTTCAAGACGAATTTGGTCTGCGGCATCGGGCCTTCCTGGGCATCCACGATAAGGAGGACGCAATCAATGGAACGCAGGACGCGCTCGACCTCAGAGCCAAAATCCGCATGGCCCGGGGTATCCACGATATTAATTTTCGTATCTTTATAAAACAAGGAAGTATTTTTGGCATAAATCGTAATCCCGCGCTCTCGCTCGAGCGTGTTACTGTCCATACTCTGTGTCTCGTCACTCACCATGCCAGTCTGGCGGAGAAGGGCATCGGTCAGTGTCGTCTTCCCGTGGTCAACGTGGGCAATGATGGCGATGTTTCGGATAGTCATAGCGGCAGCAGTATAGCGAAAAGGAGACAATCTGTCAAACCTGGTAGTGGTGGAGACAAAGTTGCCAAGCGCAAAAAAGTATGGTATGTTAGCAACATTATTTTTACTTCTCCTCTATGAGAAAAAATAAAGTGCTCGGGTGCCTCCTCATCTTTTCACTCCCGATCGTGCTCTCGCTCTATGCAATCAGTAGTTTCGTGATTACTAACCTCGGGCAAAGTCAAATGCCAGCGGATCTGGTGGCGATCGGCGAACTGCAACCCGCGAGCAATACGGAAACACTCCTCAATATCCTGCACGTCGTCTTGGGCCTGCTTGGAGTGCTGGCGATCTTTGTCGGCATTCCCCTCGGCATTTATCTTCTCGTAAAAAAAGACCAGAACAGCATAGCGGAACTTCAACAAAAAGAGCAGTACAAAATGCTCTCTCTCGAACAGATCGAATACATCAGCAAATGGTCGTGGGGCGCATTTTTCGGCGGGTTTATCTGGGCGCTCGGCAATCGTCTCTATCTCTGGGCGATCGGCGCGCTCATCCCCTTCGTCAACATCTACTTCATCATAAAACTCTGCATGGATGGCCGAAAGATGTCATGGGAACGGGGAACATGGGCGAATTTCGACGAATACAAGAAGCGTCAAAAGACCGTAATGTGGGTCATCATCGGGGTAATAATCGCCGGTACGATCATTGATATACTCTATTTCCTGAGCGGCGCGGCCTCGTACTAAGTGATCTCCTATCGTTCTACCACCAACTGCCCGCAGGCCGCGGCAATATCATCACCCATGGTGCGGCGCTCCGTGACGTCAATATTATACGAGCGCAATACTGCCTTAAATTTCTCAACTCTTTCTTTATCACTCCGGTTAAACGGTTTCCCCGGCACGGGATTATACGGGATCGCATTGATTTTGCTAAAGGCGGTTTTCCGGATATACATCGCCAGTTCTTTGGCGAGTTCCGGCGTATCATTCACTCCCGATAATAATGTATATTCGTAGGTGATATGATGCTTCCGATTGCCGCGCAGTTTAGCGTACCGGTGCGACCAGTCGGCGAGTTTGGTGAGAAATTCCGGCACCGTGGTTGGTACGATCTCCCCTCGTTTCTTTTGGTTCGCGCTGTGGAGTGAAATGGCAATCCGGACCGGCGGCCATTCCGGATCAGTGAGAAGTTTCTCGAGCTGTGTGAGTACGCCAACACTCGAGACCGTAATCTTCGTCGGCCCAAGATCAGCATACCGGAGCCATGTCTGAATCGCTTTTTTTACATTGTCATAATTCGCGAGCGGCTCGCCCATGCCCATAAACACCACATTGCTGATCCGCTGTGGCAGGGTCGGATGCTCGCGCAAAAACGCTTGCCAAAACCGATACTGATCGACAATTTCATCGGCAATGAGACTCCGCTTGAGCCCCATGGTCCCGGTCGCGCAGAACGTACAACGCATGGCGCAGCCGATCTGCGACGACACGCACATCGTCCACTGGCCTTTCTTGTTCGCCATGAGAACACTCTCGAAATTTTTTCCGTCAACCGCTTGCAAGATCGCTTTGTAGGTATCATGCCGCTCGCTCTCATAGACCGCGGCTGGCAGAATACTCATCCAGGGAATATGCTCCGCCAGGCTCGCGCGCATCTCTTTCCCGAGGGTCGTCACGTCGTCCCAGCCACGGCGAGACATATCAAATAAGGCTTGCTCGAGCTGTCGGAAACGAAATGCCGGTGCTCCAGGAAACAGCGCCTTCAATTGTTCTTCGCGGGAGGCGATCGCCATAGAATGGCTCAGTATACATGCCCTTCTCCCAAAAAACAAACCTGCCGCTTTTGGCTTCCATTTCGGCCTTTTACACCGCGGGCTTGACGGAGGATTCTAGACAGACCCCAAAAGCTTTTTCGCATGTTCTTTGAATTCTTCACTCTGAAGCAGAATACTTTCTATTTCTTCCCGAGTGGCTGCAACCGAAATATTACACCATGTCGCAGGAATAAATCCATCTTTTATTTTTTTCCACGAATCCGGGTCAGGATTCATTGCCGCCACATTGGTGACTTTTATGTTATGGGCTTGTAATAGATCCAGAAGTGCGGCCAGATTAAATTCTTGTTTATTAATACGAATGAAAGTTTTTGGGGCCTGGACATCTCTCCCTCGTTCTTTTTCTGACATATTTAGTGTGCTTAAAAATAGATGACGTGTAGCTCTGAGTTACAAAACTTGCAATCCTCCTCGCTTTTTACCATCTACCCCATCCCCGCCAAAAGCCGCTGCATCGCCGGTCTCGCTTTGAGCATCGTCATCCACCGGACAATATTCGGATACGGCAAAAAATCAATGCCAACGGCCAGGCCAAGGTTCACGACCGAGCCGACGTTCACATCCGCAACCGTAAAGGCATCCCCCATCATGAATTCTTTTAGAGCGAGATGCGCCTCGAGTACCGTTAGAAACGGCACGACATCTGATTTTCCCTTTTCGGCAGTGGCAGCATCTCCACGCTGAAACCACACCTGGTACATAACCGCCTCGACATGTCTCTGCACATGTAGCATTGCCCAAAAAGTCCACTCTTCGACCTGCGCCCGCTCCTCGATCGTTCGCCCCAGCCACTCGGGCCGATATTTCTCCGCGAGATAATGATTGATCGCACACGATTCCCAAATCACGAAATCACCGTCTACCAAGGTCGGTACTTTACCGTTCGGATTGAGCGCAAGGTACCACGGACTTTTCTGCTCTTTATTCTTCATGTCAAGCGGGACTGCTTCATACGCCAGCCCCAATTCTTCAAGGAGCCAGAAACAACGCCCCGGGCTCGTGCGGGGAGAGCCATAGATCTTGATCATAAGGGACTAAAAAATCCACGCGATAAATGAAAAAAACGCCATCATCGGGAGGACAATCGCAACGATCGCAATGACAATGAGAAGCAAAAACAACTGGCGCTGCCGTTTGAGCGTGAGAATCTCAGGCGAGAGTGGCGGCGTCTGCGCGGTTGGCGCAGGTCCAGCAGCTCCGTCGGGAATGGCATCAGCCCCGCTTACTGTCCCCTCTCTCTCCCCCTCTTCGGGCGTAATGATCGCGAGCGCGATATAGAGAATAACGCCGATCCCGTTCATGAGTCCGAGGAGCACAAACGCGGCCCGGACGATGACTGGGTCAATAAAAAAATACTCGGCAATGCCGCCGCACACCCCGGCGATCATCCGCTCTGACTTCGAACGATAGAGCCGTTTCATTTGTCTTTCCATAGTGAGAAACCATCAAGAATACCTCCCTCCGGCGTAGCGTACGCTACTTTGCCGGATTTGTCACGCCTGTCAC
>CAYHTX010000010.1:0-14493 GCA_964359615.1 uncultured Gammaproteobacteria bacterium
ACAAATTGCCCCCAGAAATGCAACGGTGGGCATGGTGGCTGTTCCTCTACGACCCGGCTAAGCTCGACAGGGTCATCAGCCTAGTGCACCAGATCGCGAACTCCCCCAGACACTTCAAGCTCGATTGGAGAGGCAATTGGCCGGGTGAATTTCACCATGATTACCACCGGTACACGAGTCTCCTGACACTTGAGATTTACTGGCTGGCGAAGGAGGCCGGCATGACCAAGATCGGCGATATGGAGGTTAATGGAGAGACCCAGCAGGAACTCATAAAAACCTGTGACGCAATCGAAAGAAGTTTCAATCGGGAGACGGATTGCCACGAGGGTCCCCCGGCGAGTGGGTGGGGAGATATCCAGTTTTTCCGTGGGGACATCTACTAATGTCTGACCTCACCTACTGCCACTGCTCTGCAATCTGCATGGGCCATTGGCACATCATCGACGAACGCAATCACACGATCCGCGCCCCAATCCGATCGCGCCAGTTTCTGCAAACGGTGCTCATGCATCTCGAGCAGAACGGCACGGCGATTTCGCTGGCGCGCGATGTCCGCCGCCAGATCCGCAACCACGAGTTCACGCGCTGGGAGAAACATCATCTCTCGGTGCGCTGGCTCGATTACCTCTGCCGCAAGGGCAACTGAAAGGAAACGAATAATGACATCACGACGTGATGACCCGCTCGGAGGTCGATGGACTGGTACGGGCTCTTCTTACAGAGCGCCGTTCTCTACAAAGATGGAACTCACGCGCTGGTTCTTTGGAACCGGCAACGTGGCCGACTTGGTGGGTACGACTGAATATATCCCGCATCCAGACACGGATGTGCCGCCACATCGACGCGAGTCAGTGAAGGAGTGTCGGCGTATCACCACTTCGTACTGGGAGCATCCTTACATCGGTCCGATCTTCTGGGAAGTGCGCGGTCAGCCGGCACTCTGGATCCCATACTCATTGAAAGACATGGAGGACCCAAAGACCATCGAAGATCAGCTTCGTGTTTTGCAAGAGCTGCATACCCGCTGCTTGCTACCCGCTCACGACAAGTTCGGGGATATGGAGGATATTAACGGACTCTACCTAGCGTATTACAAGTTGACGGAAGACTCGGGTGATTATAAGCGGCCGGGCCTCCTCCGGTCTGACAACAAGGACGAGGGTGGTCTGCGTCGCTACTCCCGTGATTCGGGACGAGAAGGAAAAAGATACCCAGTCACCAGCGAGAAGTATCGAGGAGCAGACGAAGCTGCCACCGCTTGCTTCTTCTGGAAGAGCCAGGGTGACTGGTAGACATGTGATCTGCGCCTCCCCGTCGGCGCGTTACAAATAGATGAGGGTTTCCTGTCCCGTGCAGGGGTAAAAGTGAGCTGGTACACTTCTCTCAAAGCCAGCATCTCACCTTGTGCACAAACTAGACAAAAAACTTTCCGAGAGGTCGGAGGTTTTTTGTTTTTATCCACTCTACAATCGACGGGAATTTGCCGCCAAAGCAATATTATTTTCAAGAGACCCGAGACCTTGAAAATAATATTGGGATGAGGTACGCTTAACTCATCCGAAAAACTTGAAATTGTAAAGATCACACCGCCCGATCAATTTTTGAAGGGGGGACTGAAATTGAATCGCCCGAATCAGTCGCGCCCGATCCGAAAAATGTTCGAACGATTTTCAGTATCCCGCACAAAAAAACTCCTCCGATTGAGTCGGAGGAGTTTTTTTGTCTTCTCAATCGCTATAAGCCGAATTTTGTCCTTCGATTCGGCTCGGCCTCACTCAGGACAAGTTCCACAATCGAGATTGCAGAGCTTGTCCTGAGTGAGCGAAGCGAGTCGAAGTGATGATCATTTCTCTGGGGTCGGCATTACTGCTGACCTCTAACGAGCTAACTTTTCGAACCCCGTCCGCCGAGGCGGGAGGGAACGCTGCTCTTTCTCCAGATAGGGTTTACCACGCTCTTCTGTCGCCAGAAGAGGAGTATCGTCGCTTTTGACTCGAGATCAAAAACCTCGATACACTTTTCACGTTTCGTCCTGCGTAGCAGGACGACCCTGAGCGACCTGAATTTATCGAAGGGGAGTCGAAGGGTAGCGATCCTTCGGCACGATCAGGATAGTTTTGCTACGCAGAACTAGTATAGTCTCTGTGGCACTGTCCCGCTCCGTACTTCGCAGCACGGAGGGTGGGCGTTACCCACTATCTTTTTTTTGGAGTTCGGACTTTCCTCCCCCCGCCAGAGGCGGAAGGCGATCATCCGCGATTGAAAAGACGCCTATAGTATATCAAAAAAAGCGGACTCTGTCAAGGTTGACGGAGCGCATTTTTTGTCGTATGCTACGGTTGTTTTTTGATCTTGTCACTCTGTTTTTTCGCTCTATGAAGCGATCTGAAATTCTCCTCATGGTGCTCCAGATTCCGGTTGACCTTCTTCTCCTCGTTCTGGCTGGGATCTCTGCCTATGCGCTTCGTTTTGCTCCGTGGATCGTGTCGCTCCGGCCGGTTATTTTTCAGCTTTCATTCGAAGAATATCTGTCGATTGTCACCCTTGTCGCCTTCGGGTGGATTATGATTTTCGCGTTCGTCGGACTGTATTCAGTGGACCCAAACCGAAAACTGCTTCGCGATTTACACAAAGTGCTTTCAGGCACGCTCATGGGTCTCGCCTGCATTGCCGTTTTTATCATGTTCACGCAAGAGATCTTTGACTCCCGTTTTCTCGTGGCTGTCGGCTGGTTTTTTGCGCTTGTTTATGTGAGTCTCGGACGAGTGCTCATGCGTGGACTCAAAGGACTCCTGTACCGGGCTGGAATCGGCGCCCGACGGGTGATCGTGATCGGTACCGAAGGTAAAGGGGCGGACATTATCCGAGCGCTTTCCGGCCGCCGCGAGCTTGGCTATGCCGTGGTCGGCGAGTACCACCATTTTACGCCTGAGGTGGCGGCAGCCCTTTCCGTCGCGCGGCCGGATGAGGTCATCTTTACCAATCCGCGCGCCAATCAAACGGAAACGCTCCGGGCGATTGATTTTTGCAATGCTCAGCATATCACCTTCAAATATTCGGCGGATCTCTTTGACACCTACTCGTCTCGCATCGCCGTGTACCCGCTCGCCGGCGTGCCGATCGTGGAACTCAAGCGTACGCCGCTCGACGGCTGGGGCCGGGTCGCGAAGCGGGTCTTCGATGTCGTCATGAGTCTGGTCGTGCTCGTCCTCGCGAGTCCGCTCATGCTCGCGGCGTCACTCATCATTTTTTTTGAGACCGGACGGCCGGTGATTTATAAAAATGAACGGGTGGGACTGCGCGGTCAGCGGTTTTTCGCCTACAAATTTCGTTCGATGTATCAGAAAGATTCGACTTGGCCGCAGTTTGCCGGACAGGAGGAACGCACCTCGAGAGCGGAACAAGCTATCATTGCCGAAAAGAATAGTCGCACCGGACCCATTTATAAAATTACTGATGATCCTCGCGTCACGCCATTTGGCCGTTTCATCCGGCGCTGGAGTCTTGACGAGCTGCCACAGTTTCTGAACGTGATCGGGGGCGCGATGAGCATTGTCGGCCCTCGCCCGCATCAGCCGCGCGAAGTCGCCGGCTATGAAAAGCCGCATTTGACCGCCCTCACTTTGAAGCCTGGGGTGACCGGACTCGCGCAAATTTCAGGCCGGAGCGATCTCTCCTACGAGGACGAAATGAAACTGGATATCTTTTATATCGAGCAGTGGAGTCTCCCCATGGACCTCATTATTTTTTTCAAAACCCCGCTCATTATTTTTAAGCGACGGAAAGCGCTGTGAAAATCGCTCTCGTTCACGATTACCTCGCCCAAAACGGCGGTGCCGAGCGGGTGCTCCAGGCGTTCCATGAGCTCTGGCCCGAGGCGCCGATCTTCGTTCTGTTTCACGATCGTGGGCGCATCCGCCAGTTTCGCGAGGCGGATGTCCGTGAATCCTTCATTGCCAAACTTCCGTTTGGCCGCACCCGGTACCAATGGTTTTTGCCGCTTATGCCGCTCGCGACCGAGCGCCATAATGTGCACGATTTTGACGTCGTGCTTTCCTCGACGAGCGCCTTTGCCAAAGGAGTCATCACTCGGCCGGAGACGCTGCATATTTCCTACTGTCACACGCCGACCCGCTACCTCTGGACAGATACGCACGGGTATATTGCGGATCTGAAATACAACACACTCGTGAAAGCGGCGCTCCCGCGGCTCATCCACCGGATGCGGCTCTGGGACAAAATGAGCGCTGACCGCGTGGACCATTTTATCGCGAACTCAGATACGGTGCGTCAGCGGATTTACAAATATTATCGGCGTGAGAGCGATGTGGTGTATCCGCCGGTTGACACGGATCTCTTTTTCATTTCTGATCGTGTCGGCGATTATTTTTTGACTGGCGGGCGGCTCGTGCCGTATAAGCGGATGGATATTGTGGTCGCGGCCTTTAACCGCCTCCGGTGGCCGCTCAAAGTTTTCGGCGATGGACCGGAGCTCGGACCCCTCAAGTCGCGCTCACAGCCCAATATTGAATTTGTCGGGCGAGTGACTGAGACGGAAAAGGCGCATCTCATGGCGCACGCGCGCGCCTTTATCCACCCGCAGGTGGAAGATCTCGGCATTACGCCTATCGAATCGATGGCGAGCGGGCGGCCGGTCATCGCGTATCCGGCCGGCGGAGTGACGGAGACTGTCATTCCCGGGCGCACAGGAGTCTTTTTTCCCGAGCAGTCATGGGAATCTCTCGTCGATACGCTCATGGCCTTTGATCCGCTGGCGTGGGAGCGTGAGCGTATTCGCGCGCATGCGCTGAAGTTTAAGACCGCGACGTTTAAGGAAAAGATTGCGCGGTATGTGAATGAAAAATACACCCGCTTCGAGGAGGAGCGGCGAGAGCAGCGCGTGCTCGCTCATGAGGGGATATGAAGATCGGGATTGATATTCGTTCGCTCATGAGTCCGATTCGAACGGGAGTCGGGGAGTATGCGCATGGACTTCTCACGGCGCTGTTTTCGATGGAAATGCCCCATGAATACGTGCTCTGGTATAATAGCGCCAAGGACGTACGGGCAGTCGTGCCCGAGTGGAACGCGCCTCGGGTTAGCTCTACGCCGACCCGCTACCCAAATAAACTCCTCGACGCCGCTATCTTTGCGTTCGGCCGACCGCGACTCGACCGGATGGTGGGAGAAAGGGGAGAGCACCCCGTTGACTGCTGGTTTTCCCCGAACCTCCACTTTACGCGACTGTCGGAGACAGTAAAACACATCCTCACGATCCACGACCTCTCGTTTGAACATTTTCCAGAATGTTTTTCTCTGAAACAGCGGCTTTGGCACCGGAGCGTCCGGCCGCGCGAGCAATGTGCGCGAGCGCGCCTCATCATCACTCCGTCAGCTCACACACGCGATGATCTCACCGACACTTACAGCATCGCTCCGGAGAAGGTGGTTGTCCTTTCGCCAGGCGTTCACACGCGATTCCCGACAAATGAAGACCGCGAGCGGGCCAGGCGCCGCTATGCGTTACCAGAGAAATACATCCTTTTTTTAGGGACCATAGAACCGAGAAAGAACGTTTCAAGTATTCTCGAGGCCTATCGGCATCTGCCGGAGCGCGTGCGCGCGGAGTACGCGCTCGTCATCGCCGGGCCGCAAGGTTGGAAAGAGGGCGAACTTGAGAAAGTGATGAGGCGCGAGTCCTGGGTTCACCTCGTCGGCTATGTTGACGCGACGGATAAGCCGGCCATCTGTGCCGGAGCATCACTCTTTGTCTACCCGAGTTTTTATGAAGGATTCGGATTTCCGGTTCTCGAGGCGATGGCGCTCGGCGTGCCGACGGTGACGAGCAATCGTTCCTCACTTCCGGAGGTGACGAATGGCGGCGCCTATCTCATCGATCCCTATAATACGGCAGAACTCACCGAAGCGATCTGTGAATTGGTGCAGGATGAAACACTGGCGCAGTTTTTCCGGGAAAAAGGGCGGGAAGCGGTACGCCGATATTCGTGGCAGGAAACCGCTCGGCAGTTTCTGTCCGCGGTGTCCCGCCTCGATTGACACCGGGCACGGGCGTGCGCTATCATGATGGATGTTGTTTATGCGTTTTCGACAGTATCGCGGGCGGCGCCTGCGCCACCTTCTTTCCGGACCATTTGTATACATGATGATATTCCCGATGGTGATTTTTGATATTTCGCTCGAAATCTATCATCAGGTGTGTTTTCGATTGTATAGCATTCCTCTCATTAGTCGTTCGGCCTACATCCGGATTGATCGTTACCGTTTGGGGTACCTCACATGGGAGGAGAAACTCGACTGTCTGTACTGCGGCTATGCCAATGGACTCGTGCATTATGCGAGCGTGATTGCCGCAGAAACAGAGAAGTATTGGTGCGGGATCAAACATCGCAAAGAGGCGGGTTTTCATCCGCCGGCGCATCACAGATATTTTTTGTCCTATGGCGATGAAGCGGCGTTCCAGACATATGTCAATAAAAAAATTGACGAGTAGCGTTTATGAAGATCGGCATTGACGCGCGGATGCTCGGAAAAGGCTTTGGCATCGCGCGGTATCTAGAACAGCTCATTCTCGCCCTCGAACATATTGATGACATGAATCAATATGTTTTGTTTTTGAGGCAGGAAGAGTGGGAGCGGTATACCCCGCAGAAGCGGAATGTGAAAAAAGTGCTCGCCGATATTCCGTGGTACTCTCTCGAAGAGCAATGGCGGTTGCCGAGGATCGTGAACGCGGCCGGTATTGACCTCATGCACTTTCCTCATTTCAATGTGCCAGTCTTCGCCACGCGTCCGTTTGTCGTGACCATCCATGATCTCACGATGTTTCATTACCCGAGAGCCGAAGCGTCAACGCATGGCCCGCTCATGTATGCCCTCAAGGATCACGCGCATCGGCTGATTCTCCGGCGGGCAGTCCGGCGGGCGGCGTGCGTCCTCACGACCAGTGAATACACCAAATATGATCTTCAGGAAACGCTTGGCGTGCCGGAGAAAAACATCATTGTGACCTATCAGGCGCCGTTTCTCACGCATGAAGCGCCTGAAGGGGAGCATCGTTCGCTCGGCGAGCGGTACGGTATACACCGCCCGTATGTCCTCTATGTCGGGGCCGCGTACCCGCATAAGAATGTTGAACGTCTGCTGGCCGCCTGGCAGCGGGTCGAAGAGAAATATCCGGGGACATATGAACTCATTCTCGTCGGCAAAGACGACTTCTTTTACACCCGCCTCAAAGGGAAACTCCGCGGCGCTGTCCGGTATCTCGGCTGTGTAGACGACGAACTGTTATCACAGCTGTATGAGAAGGCGCGCGCGTTTGTCTATCCGTCGCTCTCTGAAGGTTTCGGCCTGCCGCCGCTCGAAGCGATGCTGCGCGGGGTGCCGACCATCGCCTCCAATCGGACGTCGCTCCCGGAGGTTTTGGGCGAAGGGGTGATCTATATTGACCCAGAAAATACCGAGCAGTTGGCAGATGCGCTTGCCAGGGTTCTTACCGACGAATCGCTCCGAACCGAACTTAAGGAAAAGGGCAGAGCTGAAACCGCGCGCTATTCTTGGGAGAAAACAGCGCGGCGCACTCTCAAGGTGTACGAGCGCTGTTTTGGATTGAACAAAAAAAATGTTCAGTAGATATTTCGCACGATCAGACAGTGACAGGAGTCGAGAACGACTCCTTTTTGTTTAGACGCATAGGGTTACGCGTACTTGTTCACAGTGTGGGGAAGGGAGAAATGTGATATACTTTTTCCATTACTTCTCATCTTCGTCCATGTCTCAGAGTAAAGTGACGCGCTGCTCGGTTTGTCGTCTCGAAGGTCACACCAAGCGGACGTGCTCTCGCCTCACGCCGCAGCCTGGCGATGGCAGCGCCGCCAATCGTGAGCGGCCGATCATTGTTCGCGTTTTAAAAGAGATGCCCGTATCAGAGCATCGGATTGAACTTACCCCAAAACCGGCCATTCCCTGGGACGACATTCCGGTCTTTCGAGAAGAGACGCCACTCGGCACCACCGCGCGCGCGACAGTTAATTTTGCAAAACTGGTTACCCTCGCCAATGAGAAAAATGAGACAGGAGTTCGCGCTGAGCATCCGGATAGAAAAAATTACGCATCAGCAAAAAAAACGCGTGGATCAACTCGATTGAGGAGCCTACGCCTCTCCTGGCCATCGTTTCATATCGCTGTCTTAGTGCGCCGGCTCGCTGTTCCGGTCGGCATTGCCTGTATCCTCCTCGCGCTCCCGTTTCCAGCTATCGGGTATTACCAAAAGATTCGGGAAACGAACGCCCGCGTGGTCGAAGAGAGCACTCGCGCCTTTTTGTCTTTACAGTCTTCGACGGTGGCGGCGTTTTCTTCAGATATTCGCGGAGCAGAGGCGAACTTGGCCGAGGCGCTGAATTCATTTGCGAACGCCCGGTCCATGCTCGAAAAAGACCACGGCATTCTCCTCACTGTGGCGGGGTTCATCCCTCTCATCGGGCCGGAGGTCGAGAGTCGGCAGGAACTCCTTGTCGCCGGACAGGAGCTCGCGCTCGGTAATACGTATATGGTGAAGGGCATTGATGCGGCGAGTCGCGAAACCGATCTCGCGCTCACGGATCGCTTTCAGATCCTGCGCACGCACTTACGCGGCGCCGTGCCGCAGTACCGCGAAGCGCTACTGCATCTCCAGGTGGTTGATCAGAAAGCGGTTCCGGTGGAATATCAGGAGACCTTTGCCGATTTCAAAGTTCTTTTTGGTACATTCATCAATGATATGGAGGAAACGATCGAACTTATTGACGCGCTCGGGAGCGTCTTTGGGGAGGACGTACTCAAGCGCTATCTTATCGTGTTCCAAAATCATCATGAAGCCCGGCCAACCGGGGGATTTATGGGCAGCTTCGCCCTCCTCGATGTCCAAAAGGGGAAGGTTGCCGCGCTCGAGGTTCCGGGAGGCGGAACCTATGACCTTCAGGGGCAACTCGATGTCTATATGGAGCCGCCGGTTCCGCTGCAACTCGTGAACGGCCGCTGGGAATTTCAGGATGCGAATTGGTTTCCGGATTTTGCCGAATCAGCGAAGAAAATAGAGTGGTTTTATACGCACGGGCGCGGACGCACGGTGGATGGAGTGATTGCGATCAATGCATCGGTGCTCGAGCGTTTTTTGCGCGTCGTTGGTCCGGTCCAGAGCGACGCCTACGATCTCATCCTTCATCATGAAGATGCGCTCACTGACCTTCAGGACGAAGTCGAAAATACCTATGATCGCGAGGTCAATCAGCCGAAAGCGGTCATTGCCGAACTCCTGGAACAGTTTTTGGCAGAGCTGCGGCAGGTGGAGACGCTTGACGCCGTCCGGCTTTTGTCGGAACTGCACGAGGCCCTCGAAGAAAAAGAGATTCAGGTCTATGCGCATGAACCGGCGCTCATGCGCACATTCCGGTCATTCGGCTGGACCGGAGAACTGCTACCGGTCGCAGAAGGTCAGGATTATCTGAGTGTGATTCATACCAACATCGCCGGGCAGAAGTCCGATGCGCGGATCGAGCAGACGATCGAGCATAAGGCGGTTATTTCCGGTCGGGGGGAGATCGTGAATACGGTCGTTATACGGCGGACACATACTGGACAGGAGACTGAGCCTTTTTATGGCGCACCGAATATCAGCTACGTTCGACTCTATGTGCCGGAAGGGGCTGAGCTCATCGCGGCCGGCGGCTTTACCTATCCGCCTGAGGAAAAATTTCATGTTCCAGAGGCGTGGTATGCGAAGGACGGTGATCTCGCGCGCATTGAAACCAATGAACGGATTCACGTCGAGACCGGCACGCGCGTGACCGAAGAATTCGGCAAAACCGTGTTTGGTAATTGGGTGGTCACGAACCCTGGAGAAACGAGCGACATCTATTTTACCTACCGGCTGCCCTTTCGTGCGTTTTCCGATCGAGTCCCGGCGGACCGATTCACCCAGGCCAAGGCGTGGCTTACGTCATTTTCCCGCACGAGCCACTACACGCTCATCGCGCAAAAACAGTCCGGGAGTGCGAGCCGTCTCACCTCAAGGGTCATTTATCCGGAGGGCTGGCAGCCGGCGTGGAAGTCTCGTGACGAGATGAATCTGGTTCGGAACGGCGCGGAGACGCATCTCACGCTCGAGACCGATGCCGTGCTCGGACTGATCATGGAAGAAGCCAAATAGACATCTATGACTGATCATGCCCCAAAAAGCGAAACGAGTGAGACCGAAAAGGAGCACGAGTTTATTCGTCGTGACATTCCCCAGTCAGATGCTCCGGGCGGCGGGGATGCGCCTCCTGACGTGCGGAGCGCACGCCCCGAACGGGAGCGGCATCGGTATGAAAAAAAGAAATCCAAAGGCGCACGATCAGACGGCGAGCGCCGCATTGATGAACAGCTCACGGAAATTTATGAAAATCAGGATGGAACCCTGCCGGATATGAAAAAATTTCAGAAGCGCCAGAGGAACCGTTTGATCTCGGCCTTTTTAACTTTGGCATTTTCGTGCCTGTTTCTCGCGAGCGTCGCCGGACTCGGACTCTACCTGTGGAGTCCGGGGGGCCAATTTATGGAAGAAGAAGTCATCGTTTCTGTGTCAGGCGAATCCGAGGTCACTGCCGGTCAAGACATGGTCTACCGGATCCGGTATCGCAATCATCAGTCCGTGCCGCTCGCGAAAGTCTCCCTCGAGATTCAATACCCTGACGGCTTCGTGTTTGCGAGCAGTTCAGTACCGTCCATATCCGATGCGCATGACGAGTGGGCACTCGGGAGCCTCGAGGCCGACGAGAGCGGCATCATTGATATCCATGGAACCTTATATGGCAGTGTTGGCGAGGAGCAGCAGTTGCGCGTCTTTTTTAACTATACCCCGGCCAATTTTAATTCTGAATTCCAAAAAGTGGCAACGATGACGACGGCGGTCGCGAGCGGGGAAGTGGAGCTCTCGGTGACTGGACCATCGGAAGTGGTGCCGGGCGAGGAGGCGACATTCACCCTCACCCTAAAAAACACGAGTGACCATGAGCTGCCGCCGCTCAGGGTTGAGCTTGATCCCGGCCACGCGTTTACAAAAAAATCCAGTGACCCGGCCGCGACGCAATTTAACGGCTACGAGTGGGCCTTCGATGCCATCGGCGATGAGAAAAAAATTGTGCTCACCGGTTCATTTGCGAAGGTTGGGGATGGTGGAGCGCCGGCGCTCACGGTCAGGGTGATCGGGACGCCGCCGGGATTTCCGTCCGATACGCGCTATGTCTATGGCTCGGCAACCCACGCGGTCACCTTCAGCGCGGCGCGTGATCTCCTGTCAGTCGTTGTGAGCGGCGTCCGTGGCGATACGAGCGCTGAGCCGGGGCGAGCGCTCACGACCACGGTTGTCCTTAAGAATACGACGGACGTGCCATTCACAAATGCAAAAGTGACGATGATGTTCGATGCGCCCTCGAACAAAGATCGGAGCATGATCCGCTGGTCGAGCATCGTTGACGCGCAGAACGGTGACGTGGTGGGCGAGCAGCTTTCGAGTGAACTTCGCCGCGGGTCCATCACCTGGACGCCCCGGGAAGTGCCGGCACTCGCTTCGGTCGCTCCAGGCCAGGAGGTCTCTATCACGTTCGAGGTACCGCTCAAATCAGCCAGCGAAACCGACTATACCACGTTTGCCGACACTTCGATTCTCGCTGTCGCCGAGGTCGCCTATACCAAGGCCGATGAGGCGACGACCGCGTCGAGCGCTCCGGCGAAGATTGTCGTCAATTCTGATGTCAGTTTTGAAACTCGCGCTGAAACGCAGGGTGATCGCTACGCTATCACCTGGCTCCTCTCGAATTCTATCCATACGCTCCGCGATATTCGCGTGACGGCGGATCTCTATGGGCCGGTGAATGTTGATGCCTCTCAAGCGACCGTGCCGGCCGGCACGATTACCTATGAGGGAGCGAAGCAAACGTTCGTCTGGAATATTCCGGAGATGTCAACCGCGGTCGATGTCCTCGCACTGCAATTTCCCGTGACGCTGAGAGAAAAGAATCCGACACAGACGACGCTCGTTTCGAAAGTGACGCTGGAGGCGACTGATGCCGTGACCGGCAAGCGTATCACCAAAGAAGGAGCGGCGATTCCGCTTTAATATACAAATGTCTCATCGACCTTTGGCAAAACGTTCGTGCTCGCGGAGGGAATCGAACCCCCATAAACAGCTTCGAAGGCTGCTGTCCTATCCGTTGAACGACGCGAGCCAAAATAACATTTGACATAATTGTTTGGCTTCTCCGCCTCGCCTCGGGCGAGGACGGATCCGTACCCGACGTAAGTCGGGGCGGAGAAGGCCGCTGTTCTATCCATTAAACTATAGAGGCAGAGTAAGTGCCACTATACCATGACGCTCTCGTTCATTTCAACTGTTGCGCATGGATAGCTTAAAAAGCACATCATGTTGCCCCAAAACTCGAGTTATGTGCGGTATATCAGACAGTCAAAATTTTTATTTCTCTTTAGTAGCCTTTAAATAATCATCTTCTTGCGTGAAAATATTTTGCAAACTGGATTCGTCTTTGTTTATCACCGCCTGTACTTTTTGCTTAAAATTATTATAGAAAAAGGCAATCTGCTGGCTGTCTCTTTCGCACAAAAGGATAATTTCTGCTTGTGTTGGCGCTGGAATTTTCTGCCATAACAAAAGCATATCTTCCTTTTCCTCTGGGTTCATATTTGACCAGAAGATAATTTCTTGGATTTTTTTTGCGTTATCAGTTTGGGTATTCATAGGCTTGCCATTAACTCATCCATAATATCTTTACCGATAAAACGTGCCGGTAGCGTTGGATCTTCGTCCATTTCGTCCGTGAATTCCTGGATAAATTTACTAAATATTTTCTGATACGTTTTGTCGCCAAACGCTGTGTCCACCGGTATACTATTCCGTTCCGCGATAATTGACGCCAATCGGTATGATTCAATGAGGATCACGCTATTAAAAGCATTCATAAACGCCATATCCTGGACTTCTTCGGCAGAAAAAATTTTACTTCGCCCAAGATCGCGATCAGTCTGAAATGCCTTAAGTTTTGACTCAATTTCAGGACGATCTTTTGGGGGGATAATTTCTTCAATTGGTTGTTTCATTCCCCTCACTGTACCTTCAATATCCGCGACTTGCAGAGTACGAGCATCTTTCACCGCAATATCATAGTATGTCTTACCTTGAGAAGTCATGGAATCTATGCTTGGTTCAGCTTCTTCCCGATTCTTTTTTTCAAAAATACGGACGATGGTATCATTTGATAATGTGAGTTCCAATAAACGATTGTTACGGCCAAATTCATTTGCGCTAAGAACTGGCACCATACATCTCTCCACCATTTGTCGGTACACTTCCTTTGTTTCAATGGCCTCTCGAAAATCAGATGGCCGTAGGTTGCCAGACGATACTCTGTCAATTGCTGTTCGTATCATTAAGTCTTTGTTGTGCATTCTAAATACTGTCGTTTCATCGTTGACTGGCGGTTGTCCTTCCCGAATCTGCTGCAACAGTAAAAATCGATCAACGATAATTCGAATAGCGGCATGGCCACCATCGCCATTTGGGTGCTCCATCGTGTCCGAATCATACGCATCGAAAACAAAGTGCAAAAGTTCATGAACAAAGGTTGTATCAGGGGCATTCATGCCCACGTTTAGTCTTTTTTGCCCCTCGTTGTCATACTTGCCACCATTTGGCCAGGCCTCGAGTTCGCCGTTATATTTTTCTAGAAAAATACGAAATACACTAAAAATATACTTATCTCGCAACACCTTTTTTAACGTCGGTTGGAGATCTTTTGCGTGCCGCAACTTATCTTGATGTTTTTTTAACAGATCTTCGATGTCATCCTCATCAACTTGATCAAAAAAAGTTCCAAATTTAGTCTCCAGTTTTGTGTCAATTCCAAAACCGCCCGATACTTCTCTGTAGTTAACGTCGCCATGTGTTTTTGTAATAAGTGGATCTGTCCCAGATGGGGAGTAATCTTCTCCGCCTGCCATACCTGGCCATTCGAAAACCTCGGTTTCCCCCAAGTAATTTTTATCATATATTTTTTCAAGTGGTGCGGAGCGATCAATTTCTCGACCACGGAGCGGAGTCCGACAACCTTCGTTTACGGCTACAGAAAGAAGTATGATAAAAACACGGGCGGTTGATTCCAGGCCTGTGCCAACATATTTTGACAATTCTGCATGTCTCTTGTCACTCATTACCATCCATCTGTCTTTTGACTCCATCGATTGGGCCAGTTTGTCAGATGGATGTGAAGTTGGCAAATGTTCAGACATACATTTTCTTCAGAAAAGCCTATGTGGTGTGTCTTTACAGTTTGGCTCGAACTCATTTTATCCGAAATTCCTGAACGAAACCAGACCAAGGAAGCCAGCCCGCCGCCGCTCGCTACCACTCGCAACCCAGCAAAAAAGTTTTCTCTGCATTTC
>CAYHTX010000011.1:0-13729 GCA_964359615.1 uncultured Gammaproteobacteria bacterium
CGGCTCATACTCTGGCACCACGACCGCTGCTTCGCTCGCGCAGACGCGTACCTGCCGGTAGCAGCCGTCCCCTGTCGGCCCGGATATTTCTCCGACCGCGTAATCGAGATAAAAGCGGCTCTCATTCGGCACGACCAAAATCATGACCCCGAGCCAGCCGCAGACCACAATCAAAACCATTTTTATAATCCAGCGCATACGATTTTACAAGAGCATCTCAACCGCCGGCCCTTTCGCCTCTCTCGGATCTTTGAGGCAACTACTGAGTTCGCCCGTCTCGGTCCAGCCGCATTCCCCGTTCGCTTGCCGCTCGCAGACCGTCGTCTGATAGCAGACATACTCGGGCTGAAAGAGGCAGGCCGTCGTTATTTCCTCGTCCGAACATACTTCTCCGCTACACCCCGTCACACGACAGCCGTCAGAAGGCGCCGGCACCGGTTCGAATCTCTCGGCCGCTTCATATGTCACGCGATAGGCCACTCCGGCCTTGTCGTCAGACGCGTAGAGTGCTCCATCCGGCCCGAACTTGAGATCCACTGGCCGGCCGAAGGACTTTTCATTCTCGGTCAGCCATCCGGCAATAAAGTCTTCCTCGCCTTCGTACTGGCCAGACTCACTGAGCTTGATACGCGTAATTTTATACCCAGTCGGCTCGCTTCGATTCCATGACCCGTGATAGGCAATGAGGAGATCACCGCGATACTTCTCAGGCCACGAGTCCGGAATAAAGGCTAGTCCGAGCGGGGCCGAGTGCGCCGGGAGATCAATATATGCTGGCGTGGACTGGGCACAGTGCTCGCGCGTCTCGGACACATTTTCAAAAACCGTATCTACGACCTGCTTGCCATAGCAATACGGCCACCCGTAATCTTTTCCTGCCTCAATAATATTTATCTCATCCGGCGGCAAATCATCGCCAAGCTCGTCTCGGCCCATCTCGGTCGCCCACATCGCATCGGTCTCGGGATGCCAGACGAAGAATACGGCGTTCCGGAGTCCGATCGCATAGGGAACGAGCGCCACGTCATAGCCGCCGGTTTCGCGGTTCACCTTCATGTCAACCTGAAAAATCTTCGCGCGGCGGTCCTCTTTTTCAATGCATACATTGCACGACGAACCGATCGAGAGATACAATTTTTTGTCCGGCCCGAACGCGATGGTGCGGCTGAAATGATTGCGGTACGCACGACTTGTTGGGAGCTCCAAAAATTTACCGGGCACAATCGATGAGTATAAGCGAAGTGATAATTCTACCTCCTCGAGATCAGTCATCCCTTCATACCAGCCGTTCTCTGGATTTCTCGCATCCGATCGATAAACAGCGACGCGAGATAGTCCCCCTTCTTCGGCAAGATACAAATCCCCCTCAGCTTTTGACGCCGGATCAAACGCCAACCCATGCGGCTTTTTAAGTCCGGTAAAGATATCCTTCTGTCCGATCGCTCTCCCCTCTTGTATATCAATCATCGTGACGATGCCGTCATTCGTGCGGCTCACCCACATATTTCCCCGCGCGTCAAAAGCGATGACGCGCGCGCCTGAAAGATTATTCGCCAGGACTTCGATCTTAAAACCGTCCGGCAGTGTGAGCGGAAACTCCGTATCATTTTCTCCTGGTGGCAACTGGTTATGCCGGTCAATGAGTTCACGAATATCGGCCGGCGCTCTTGTAACTGCCGGTCCCACACCACGCAGCTCCTCATAATACACGAGAGCTGCCCACCCGACTGCCACGAAAAGAGACCCGACGCCAAGACATAGTAAAAATTTTTTCATACTCATAAACATGTTAGCTCCGTATTCTCCACCCCTTTTTGAATAAATACCACACCAGCCCGCCGAAAAAAATCGTGAGTCCCACAATGACCAAGACGCCGACAACCGTGTTCGCCTCCCTGACCCCGATCATCGCGTACCGAAGTCCGTCTACGAAATAAAAAAACGGATTGAGGCGGACCAGCCACTGCACGCGCTCAGGGAGCATGGTGATGGAATTAAAAACTCCGCCTAAAAAAGTGAGCGGCGTAATGATAAACGTGTTCAAAATCGAGAGCTGTTCAAAATTATCAGACCAAAGAGCGACCAAGAGTCCAAGAAGTGAAAAAATAATGGCGACAGAAATAGCGTAAAAGAAAAAAAGCCCAATATGCGCCACACCGGCCGAGCCAAAAAAGATCGCCATGATGTAGACGCCAAGCCCAACGACGACTCCACGGGCCACCCCGCCGACGAGAAAACCGATAACCATCTCTAGGTATGAAAACGGCGCTGTAAGGAGCTCCTCGATGTGTTTCGCGAAGCGTTGAAAATAGAGGGAAAACGAGGTATGGGAAAAGGCCGAACCAATAATATTAAGCATGAGAATCCCGGGCAAAACAAAATCAATGTAGCGGACACCATTCACGGCTTCAATGTGCGCCCCGATGACAGATCCAAAGATGAGAATATACAGAAGCGCCGTCACCCAAGGACTGAGGAGCGTCTGGGTCGCGACCCGCATAAAGCGTCCGACTTCCCGATAGATTAGGGTTTGAAGGCCAATGACATTCATAGCATCATGGTTGCTCACTATTTTTTGAGGTTAATTCAAGATACGTTTTCTCCAAATTTTTTCCATCCCGGACAAATTCGCTCTTGTCGCCGATCGCGATAATCTTTCCCTGATGAATAATCGCGATCCGGTTACACAAGAGTTCGACTTCTTCCAAATAATGCGAGGTAAGAAAAATCGTCTTGCCCTCGCCATTCAGCCGCCGCAAATACTTCCAGAGTTCGTGCCGGAGTTCGACGTCAACGCCGGCCGTCGGCTCGTCGAGGATAATGAGCCTGGGATCATGGACGAGCGCGCGAGCGAGCAAGAGGCGACGTTTGAGACCGCCGGAGAGCATGCGGAATTCTTTTTTAGCATGCATCTCCATATCAAAAACGCTGAGAAGTTCCGCTATCCGCTTCTCGCGCTCGCGGCGGGGCACGCCGTAATAGCCGCCGACATACCACAGAATTTTTTCGACGGTCGCCCAGATGTCCACATTGAACTCCTGCGGCGCGAGGCCGACCAAGGTGCGCGCCTCTCGGTAGTCTGTGACCACGTCTTTCCCAAAGACGGAAATCTTTCCGGCTGTCGGCGAGGTGATACCGGAGATACTATGAATCGTCGTCGTCTTCCCGGCGCCATTTGGTCCGAGAAAGCCAAAAAATTCCCCTTCTTTGACCGTGAAGGAGATGTCATCTACCGCCGGTTTTTGTTTATATCTCTTCGTCAGGTGCTCGATCGCGAGTGCATCCATAGATTACCAGGTATACAGCTTCCCGTGTTCTGGTATAACGACGTCAATACCGGCCGGCTCTAGTATCGTTTTAGCCCATTTATGGTACGGATTTATCGGCTGCAAAAAAGCATCATGAATCAGGAATGCAACTTTGGGCTTCAGTCGAAGCGCATAGTCGAGTACGTCGCTCACCTTAGACCACGGCGCAACGACGGGCAAAGCGAGAATCTCAACTGGCTGTCCCGGATCAGTCAGTGCGTCGCCGGGATGGAAAAAACGCTCGGCGATCATGTATCCCGTATTCGGCACCACCGGTATGGTGTGATAAATCTGAGCGTGGTGCTCGCCGATCGCGCGGACTCGCACGCTACAGATCTCTCGCGCATCACCATGACGAACGAGTTCAAACGACACGCTGGCTTTGGTCAGGATCGCCCCTGCCCCCGCATTGGCACGCACTACTGCCGCCGGATTCACGCGAAGCAACTCCGTCACTCTGGTAGGCTCAGTGTGGTCAGTATGCTCATGCGTGAGAAGAATCGCGTCAAGCTGTGTAAGAGACTCGAAGCCACGGCTAAATCCCCCGGGATCAATGAGGATCCGCGCCCCGGACTCCTCGATGAGAAGACAGGAGTGGCCAAACGATGTGATCTGCATAGCCGAGTATTGCTTATTCAAGTCGGGAAATACATTTATACTATAGCACACGCGTAAACCACAACACAACGCTCTCGCGAGCGCTGTGTTGTTTACCTTCTCTCTATTTTATTCCCACCATTCAGCAGCTTTGGCAAATGGCCAGAAAAAGACATCCACGGTTTCTCGAACAGTGAGCGCCATGCGGTGGAGCGGATTCATGGCTCGCAGTGACTTCGTGCCGCGCGCCGGCGCGAGACCGACCGAACTGCCGCCACTGCCTGACGTGTAACAGCCGGTTGGACAACCGCTAGAACCATACGTGCAACCGGACGGACAGGCAGTGTAATTACAGCTGTATGAGCCGCTGCCGGTGTTATAGCCGTTATCCGTGCAGACGCTGCTCGTGTAACAAGCGGTCGGACACCCATTAGAGTAGTTGCAGCCGTTCGGGCACGTGGTCATGTTGCAGCTCGAAGATCCGCTGCCGGTGTTATAGCCGTTATTCGAGCAGTTACTTGATGAGTACGATGAAGAATAGCAACTCGTGGGGCAGCCAGTACTGTCATAATTACAGCCGGACGGACAGGTCGAGTAGTTGCAGGACGACGAGCCTGAGCCGGTATTATAGGTGTTATTCGGACAGCTCGATGTCGAGCCAGATCCACAGTCCATTGAACAGTTACTCGATGTTTCGCCCGACCCGCACACACGGTCGCCACAGTATCCGCTCGAAGAAGAATAGCAACTGGTAGGACAGCCGTTCGAGTAGTTGCAGCCGTTCGGACAGGTAGTCATGTTGCACCCCGAAGAGCCGCTGCCGGTGTTATAGCCGTTATTCGAGCACGAGCCAGTGGAGGAATATGAATAACAGCCAGATGGACAGCCCTGACCATCGTAGCTGCAACCATTTGGACAGGCGCTGCTCGAGCAGGTATAACCCGTCGTGTAATTATTGTACGTTGTTGAAGGACAGACTGTCGTCGTGCTCGAGGAACAGTCACTCGGGCAGCTGGACGTGGTTTCGCCGCTCTCGCAGGAGCCATTGCCGCACGCGGCAGATGACGACACCTGACAACCCGTCGGACAGCCATCGCCGTTCCAGGTACAGTAACTTCCGGAACTGCCTGAGCTCGCGCTCGAGGAACAAGAGGCGCACGCCGTCGGCGTCGCGCAGGTCACGCCGTTTCGCACGCAGGAATTCGTAGCGCTGTTATATGTCCAGCCTGAGCCACAGTTCGTCTGAGATGTGCTCGAGGTGCAGCCGGTCGGGCAGCCGTTATTGTCGTACGAGCACCAGCTCGAACTCCCGCTGCCTGACGCACAGGCCGAACAGGCAGACGTATTTGCGCAAGTAACGCCATCTTTCACGCACGTTTGCGTCGTACTATTCCACGTCCAGCCACTTGCACCACAGGAGGTCTGCCCGGTACCGCAGTCTCCCGGACAGCTCGAAGTCGTTTCCCCGCTCCCGCAAATACGGTCGCCGCAGACCGCTGCCGGGCTGCCGCAGTCAGCCGGACAGCTCGAGGAACTTTCGCTGCTGTCACATGTGCCGTTCCCGCAGCTATTCGGCGTGCACCCGGTCGGACAGCCTGAGCCATCCACCGTACAGCCGTTCGGACAGATGGTCATGTTGCACGTTTTGTCATTGGTGTATTTATTGTAACTGGTGGGCACACAGGAGACCGGGCACGCCGAAGTCTGACACGCCCCGCTACACCAGTACGAGCCGCGGCCAGCACAGGCTGATTCGGTCGTGCAGAGCGACTGGTCGGTACTGCAGCTCGGCGTCGTGGTGGTCGTCGCAGCGCAATCGGTGGGACAGCTCGCGGCCGTTTCACCGCCACTACAAGTTTTGTCGCCGCAACCCGGCGCCACATATCCATCCGGAAACGCGCACCGGCCTTCTTTACAAATGTACGCCGTATTATATGTCTTACAGTCATACCCAGCCGGATCCGATGATGCGATCCTCGGTACTCCGCTGTCACACCAATACTCAACGATCTTGTCACCATTGCAGTAATCAGTGTTGTTAATAGTCGCACTGCTCGCCGTCCCCTTCACCATCACATCGATCCCGCCGTCCGTGTCAGTGCACGTGGCGGCTGTCCCCGAACACTCCGGAATGCCGAAATTCTTCCAGTTCGAGTCGCTGTCATTTCCGGCATCAGGTTTCCAGGCATATTTGCTGCTCGGGATTTTTTTACACTCAACGTCAACTGAGGCGATAAAATTCGTATACTCAGCATCAGTTCGATTGAGAATCGAGGATTGAGTCGTCACTCCGTCGCTAAAGGTCCAGACATGACTCAGCCAGCGGGAGGTTTGCGTGCCGCAATCCGCCGGACATGACGTCGCAGTTTCGTTACTCGCGCACACCTTATCGCCACACGCCGATGAAGAAACCCGATTCTGGCAATAGGGCGAACCTGAACTCGGGATTAACCATTCGCAGGTACTATTCTCTTCACAAGTCGAGCGGTAGCTATAGGTGGTGCACGTTTTGAGCGGCGGCACGCAGCCAGAGGGACACCCCTTGGTATCGTAGGTACAGCCGTTCGGACAGGCGCCGAGACTGCACGCACTTGTCGAGACGTAATTATTATATGAGTTCCCCGGGCAGCTGGTCGGCGCCGGACCGCAATCACCCGGACACGACGAGGTAGTTTCGCCGCGGTCGCAGATGTAATTGCCGCAGACTGCGCTCCCGCCCTTTTTCACCCCGAATTTCGATTCACACTCCGAAGAGATGCTGTGCGCCTGATCTTCGATATAGCGTTCGCAGTGCGACCGTCCTTCTTCGTAGGAGTACACTTTTGTCCCGTCGCTAAAGCTATGATACAGCGTCTGGCTGTCCGGAATGCACGGCCCGGACTGGCCGCACCCGCTCGCGTCGTAATAATACGGATCCCGATGGGTTCCGGCCGCACATTCGACGTACGGCGTGGCCGGACAAATCTGCACCTGGACACAGGAGGCCTGTGCACAGATATCCCCTGGCGTCGGCGGGATCGGTTTTTCTCCGGGACTGCAGATGCGCGGGAAATACAGCGGACATGGCACCGAGTAACATTCACCGTATCGCGTGCACCCGTCAGTTCCGACGCTCGCATCTCGACGCATGCCAATCGGACACTCATATGGTGTTGACGGGCAGAGCGTGCGCTCGATCACACACTGTCCAGGCACCCAACAGCCCTTTCCATCCTGGACGTACTCGCGATATTGTCCTTTTTCGCACGGCGGAGATTCGACATACGGACACGTCTCTGGCCGCGTGCAGAAACTCCGGACACTGTCAAAAAATTCTCCCGCTGCGCAGATAGTCTTTAGCTCCTGCTCGCATTGTTTCGTGTAATAGTTAAAGAAGAATCCGGGCTGACATGTCCGATATTCGGTTGACACGCAGTCTCTCCTCCCCTCGTCCCACTGATACGTCGGCGGACAAACTTTTTCGTAATGATTAAAGCACTCCGGCGGATAGACAAATTGTCCCGTCGCCGGATCATACTTCCCTTCACAGAGCCGAACCGGAACCGTATCGGATTCGCAGCGCCCGAGCGAGGGATCCCAGTGCGTCCCCCAGTGACAATTGGCGAAATCAATCGGCTGACGGTAATACTGATCCTCGACACAGTCACTCGCGCCCCGGTCGTAATATTGCCCGGAGCCGCACGCGGCGAGCGTCACCTCGGACGCCACGCACTGCCCTCTCCCGGGGTCCCAATACGCCGGCGGCTGACACCGAATCGGCAATATCTGATTTGTCACACTGCACTCCGGCACGCCTGGATTATTTTGACAGTAGATGCGGCACGACTCAGGCGTCGAACATTTCCCGGCAAACGGGTTGTCCCGCACGAACCGCTTCCCATCGAACTCCACCCGCTCAATCTCGCGCTCCACATCATCAGAGAGCCGCTCGCGTTCATGGCGCGTTTGCTGTTCGATGAACTGGAGCTGAATATCGCGGCAGGTTTCATTGCAGCCGAATGGATCCACTTTCAGCCGCTCCTCAAAGAGCCGCTTTTGCTGGCTGAGGCGTTCATCGAGGAGTCCATAGGTGCTCTTCAGCCGATCCTGCCACAGCACTTTCCGTCCCTCGAAATCATCCGGCGCCACCTCGCCGAGTTTCCGGAAAAACTGGTTCTCCTCCTTGTTCCGAACCCGATCAATCTGATGCTCAGTCTCCCGCGTTTCATAGTCGAGCGACGCGAGCGCGAGCTCCCGCTCCCGGCGCAGCCGCTCCTCCTCGAGCCGCCGCTGTTTATAGAGAATCGCGCTCTGGAATGACGGATCCTGAGTCTTGATATACGAAATGACGGTTCCCGGCACCTCGGAAAACCGACCATAAAATGAATCGAACTGATCCGGCGAATCAATATCGCGGACAAAGGTCTTGATTTTTTCCGTTTTCTTTTCAATTATTTTTTGCGTGATGGTCGCATCGAGTCCGACCGACTGCATGACGGCGATGTCGGACGGATCAAGTGAAGCAACCCGGTCAATATACCGGTCTCCCTCTTTGCTATACATGGCCTGCATCTCGGCGCGCATCTCGCCCTCGAGTCCTGCGAGAAACTGGCGTTTGGCCGGGTCCTCGAGGACCTGTGCCTCGAGTTCGCGCAGGAGCTGGAAGGTTTTCGGACTTGGCCGCTCCCGCATCTGAAATGACAATTCCTGAAACGCTTTGGCCTGCTCCTGGCTCTCGGTATCGGAAAATGTTGTCTGAAATGCGGCGAGAGCGCGCGTGTGGGCCGCCTCGACTGCCTGGTACGCGGCGCTCTCTTCGTCACCGAGGCGACTGCGGAACTCCTCCAGGTCAATGTAATTTTGGACATCTCCCCCGCCGAGATTCGCCACAAACCGTGCTTGGAGCTCCGGCGTCTCGATGAGTGCGAGCCGTTCCTCAAACCGCCGGACCAGCGTCTCTTTGGCTGCCTCAACCCTCTCGAGCACGTCAGTCGGAATATCGGCCGTTTGTTTTACTTCCTGAAGTACGCCCAAAAGCTGCACCTCATCCGCTTCGAGGTACCTGATGTATTCGCTGAATTTTTCGCCGCGCACCGTTGGCGGTAGCGCGCGCATGCGCTCCTCAAAGACGCGGATGGTATTGCCCTTGGCGAGTTCGAGCGCGGCCGCGACATCACTCGGCGCGCGGCCCCGAATCGTCTCAAGAAATTCCAGGTGTTGGACGTCCCGAAAATCCGAGCCGGCCTCTCTCCCGAGCGCGCCGGAAAGAACGGCGCTCATTTCCTCCGGCGTGGCCTCGCTTTCCGCGAGGACTCCGACAAACGCGTCAATCGAATCGTCATCGGCATTTTTCACGACTGACACGAACGTTTCTAGCTCGGCGACGTCCACCGCACCTTCCGCTGTTTCTCCTGCATTTACCGCCTCCTTCACATCAAGGACATCCTTGACTATACCGTCAAAAACTTTCTGCTGCTGGAGCTGGCTGTCGGCAACGGTTTCGACAAACGCCGTGAGCGCTTCGCTCGCACCGCCCGCGCTCTCATCTTTCAAGGCTTCGGTCGCACCCTCGAGAGACTGCATCTTTTCGGTAAAGTGCTCAAGTGTGGTCTCGAGGACGTCCGGGTCTACTGCCTCGACTCCTTGAATCTCAATCAGTTCTCTCATTTCGACGAGTTCACGGTTCGCGTGTTCGAGCTTGAGGGCGGCGTCGGCCTCGGCATCGAAGGTAAACGCTTCCTGAATGCCCCAGCCCCAGCGCTTAAATGTATACCACGGGCTGTCAGGTAAAATTCCGACTGACTCGACGCCGAGATCCTGGGGGGTGACGGCTTCGTCTATGAGCACTTCCGTGGGCGGTGAATCGGACTCTTGAATCGGCTCCTCCGAGAGCGATTCAGGCGCGCTACTCACCACGTCGTTCGCAGACGTGAGCGAGGCATCATCGACCGGAGTGACATCTTCGGCGCTGACACCCTGAGCGAAGGCCAAAAATAAAAAAAACAGCCACACAGGTGCTGTCAAACTGACAACGAGCCGACAAAAAAGGCCACGGCCTCTCTCAACCTCACATCGGCTCACCATACCCCTTGGTGATGACATAGAGTCTCCTCGATTAATTGTAGAATGAATAAAAAAACTTCGTGCGATAATGGAGAGAGTATAGCAGAGTTTGCGAGCGATGTGTATTTTTTATTCAAAGTTATCCACACCTATCGTTTCATCGGCACGACCGTCAGCGGAAATTCCTGCCACCACGCCGGATCAAACAGCCGCTCAAAACACGCGAGTCCGCTTCCGTGCTGCCAGTTTCCAAATGATCTGCCATCGTCATAAAGCGGTGCTGGAATCACGTCTTCTTCAGAGTCTGCAGTCGAAAACGTCGCACACAGGCGAGCAGTGGACGTCCCGGTCACCTCGTAGCCATACGGCAGTTTCGTGACCGGATCAGCCGGCACGAAAAACCCGCTCGCTTCGATCTCGCGCAGCGCCGCCGGGAGCATGTGCTCACGACTCCAATATGATTGGAGTGCTGACTGAATCATCTGGAGGTTCGTGATCCGCACCTGATCAAATCGGCGCAGCCGCTCGCGGTTCGGCGATCCAACCAAAAAGAGCGCCGCGATGATGCCGGCGGCCACCACTCCGATCACGCCGTAAAAAAACATTTTTGGATTCATAGATATTACTCGGTGACTACCGCCGGCATCGCCTCACGATAGCGACGGAGATCCCATCGGTAGTACCAAAATATCGATCCGGCGACAAAAAAGATGCTAAGAAGCTTTAAAAAGAACCGCAACGTGAGTTCACCTTTCAAAAAACTATTGATGAGAAACACCACGGTAAACATGATGATAAACGACACCACAAAGAGCGTGAAATAGATGATAGACTTGCGGATGCGGAGCTGCGCCTTCAGCGGGTCTGCAGCATAGGCCCTGGTCACAGTCCGGAAACTGAGCACGCACACCGGAAACATGACGATGAGAAACGACACTGCCGTACGAAGGAGATCCCGCGCCTGATCAAACAGATATCCCATGTTTTCCTGAATTACGAGAGGATCTGGAATCGTCAGATTGATAATCTGGTAGAAGACGGTGGTGAGACTGATGGCCGAAATATAGAGCGTAAACATGCCCAAAAAGTGCCAAAATAAATCGCGCTGTGACGCTTTTGGCCGAGCGGGGTGGGATTCCATATTCATAAAAAAAATAGATAGATAGAGTATAGCACATTTTTGATTGTGAAAAGCTCCATCAGCCTTGCGCGCTACCGCTCGTCATGCGACGGAGCGTGCGAGGCGTTCGAGCGCTTCGGCTTTATCAGTCTGCTCCCACCGAAATATCGGCCGTCCGAAATGTCCATAGGTCGCCGTCGGACGATAGATGGGCCGAAGGAGGTCAAGATACTCGATAATTTTTCCCGGACGAAAGTCAAACGCTTCGCAAATAATCGCGACCAGCCGCTCATCCGGCACAGTGCCGGTACCAAATGTATTCACTGAAATACTGGTCGGCTCGGCGCGCCCGATGACATAGGCTACCTGCAGCTCACAGCGGCTCGCGAGTTTGGCGGCCACGATATTTTTCGCGACATACCGGGCCATGTAGGCACCGGAGCGGTCAACTTTCGACGGGTCCTTGCCGGAAAAACAACCCCCGCCGTGCCGGCCCATGCCGCCGTAGGTATCCACGATGATTTTTCTGCCGGTCAGTCCCGTATCGCCGTGCGGCCCGCCGACCACAAATCGTCCTGTCATGTTCACATGATACTCGGTTTGCTCGTCAAGGTACTCGGCACAGACCGGTTCAATCACCTGCTTTTTTATATCCGCCCGAAGCGTCTCGAGAGCGACGTCGTCATCATGCTGGGCAGCGATCACGACGTTTTTCAGACGGACCGGACGATTGTCTTCGTATTAGACGGCGACCTGTGATTTTCCATCAGGCCGGAGATACGCGAGCGTCCGATTATGTCTCACTTCAGCGAGGCGCTCGGCGAGCCGATGAGCGAGCGTTATCGGGAGCGGCATGAGTTCCGGCGTCTCATCGCAGGCATAGCCAAACATAAGCCCCTGATCACCCGCCCCCTGCTCCTCCGCCGAGACCTGGCTTACGCCCTGTGCAATGTCCGGCGACTGTTCGTGAATGGAGACGAGAATGCCAGCGTGTTCAGCATCGATGCCATAGGCCGGATCAGTATATCCGATCCGCTCGAGGACTTCGCGCGTCACCTTCTGCACGTCAACATAGCCGCGCGTCGTCACCTCCCCGCCGACGATCACGAGTCCGGTTGTGGTAAAACATTCGACCGCGACGCGCGAACGCGGATCTTGCGCGAGGAGCGCATCGAGAACCGAGTCTGAAATCTGGTCGCAAATCTTATCTGGATGCCCCTCGGTTACTGATTCCGAGGTAAACACGAATCGCCCCATACGAAAAAAAGATACACCCGTGATAGAAGGACATTGCCGAAGAGTATCAGCGACGACACGGTCTTACGCGGAAAACCCACCGGCAACGAACACCATCAAGGATGGTAAATAAAATCCTAAAAAAGGACAAATACACTATATATGGCGCCAATGGAAAATGCAAGCGTCAGGCCCATGACCAGGAGCGCGGTATGCGGGAGGTGGAGCAGATGACGCGCGCGGAACACACCCAGCGTTTTCGCACGCCAATAGATAGCCGCGATGAGGAGAAGTTCGAGGCTCATAAACACGCCGCCAACGACATCAATAACCGTAATAAAGCCGCGTGCGCCGAGAAGAAAGATGACGAGCGGCGTCGCGAGTGTGGCGAGAAGCGCCAGCGGCCGAGGCATCCGAAAATCGGCGCGAAGCGAATTACTGAGCGACAGTCCAGCCATAAGAAAGCTGGTACTCATGGCGAGCGCCGCGAACAGGTTGCCGAGTAAAAAAATGCTCGGGCCGATTTTTTGACCGAGACCGATGGTCGCGATTTCAGTGGTGTCACTCCCGGTAACGCCGAGCACGACACTCGCGAATAGCACATAAACCACGATCGCGACCCCGCCGGCGATCACGATGGCTCGGGCAAACGTGCGGTCTTTCTGCCGAAGGAGGGCATGGGCCTCAGGGATGGAGGTCGCGCCGTGAAAAGCAAAGAGCAGCACGCCGTACGGCAGGAGCAGTTGAGTGAGGCTGAGATCGCCCCAGCCGTGAGACGTGATGTGCGGCGCGCTGAAAAGCGCGATTATGAGCACGACCGCGAGGATGCCGAAACTAAGAATAAGTTCCACGGTTTTCAGGGTTTTTAATCCGATGCAAACGAGGCCAGCGGCGACGGCAAAAAAAATCAGGCTCCACATGAGTGCCGAACCGCCAAACAGCGCCCGGAGAACCTCGCCGACGCCGATGATATAGACGGTGAGCACGCCGAAGAGGAGCGTATAGTTGAGGATAGTCATGATGACCCCGCCGGCAGGACCGAGGTATTTTCGCGCCAGTCCCGGAAGACGGAGGGGTTCTTCGGTCGCGATGGTGAGTTCACCGAGGAGAAGGTTGAGCGCCATCATGAGAAGTCCGACGCAGACGATCGAGATGATGCCGGGCACTACGCCGATCTCGGCAATCGCAAACGGAATCCCGAGCACCCCGGCGCCGATCGTGCCGCAGAGAATGAGCGCAACCCCCTCCCCGAGCGATAATTGTTTTTCGAAAATGCCGTGATGGCGCGCGAGCGGCGTCTCACGGTCGAGACGTTGATATTGACCGAGCCGATGCATAGTGGCTCTAGTATAGCACATTTTCCGCCCAGTGCGTGCCAAGGGAGTTGAACCCCTGACCCTCTCGGTGTAAACGAGATGCTCTAACC
>CAYHTX010000012.1:0-13355 GCA_964359615.1 uncultured Gammaproteobacteria bacterium
ACAAATTGATATACTGGGCCTCACCATATACCCCCCCCCCGACTCAGCTATTATTCATGAATTATTCCTCTATGGAAACGCCGACCGCGCCAAGCCAGACTGGGCAGATGTCCCCCGCGAATGGCGAAACACCAAAAGCCCCCGGCCCGATTTGGCAAGGATTCAGAATGCTCATTGCAGATATAGGCATTTCGATTGTCCTCGGTTTTATCGTCGGAATGTTCGTCCTCATTTTCATTGCTCTGAATGGAGCCCCACCTGAGGACCTTGAAAAACTGCCGCAGAACCCGGCCTTCTTCATCTCACTCGTAACGATCGGGCTCTTCGTCTCTATATATATTGCCTTTCTGCTCTACCGACAGTATTCGAAAGACACGCGAGCGCTCGCGGCGCTCGTTATTGCAGGTCTCATTTATTCCGCCATATCGCTCTATACCGATCTCATGTCCAGTACCGATTCAACGCTCGGGATGGAATTGGTGATTGCCGCCGTGCAAATCGTCTCCTACATCCTCGGCTGGTATCTCGCGAAGAACACCGCTCTTCGCCTTTTCACAATGCCAAAAAAAATGGTTACTGTATTTTTCGTCATCGGGATCATCGTCGCGATCGTAACCGTGATCGGTTTTGCTTCCGTCATCGTGTAACGTATGCCATCTGAAAAAATGAAAAAATTCCTGCCGCTCATCGGTCTCGCGGCACTCCTCGTAATCCTGATTGCGGTTATGATCGTATCAGCCGACAACGAAACCGTTGATTTCTCCGGAGCGCCGCAGTTCAAAGGCAAGTGCAATGTGGGCGTCGCCTCGATCGTCGGCTATCTGGATACCCAACGGACCGAAGATCACGTTGACTCGCTCAGCATCTCGCAAGGTATCCGAAGCTTGGCGCTCGATGATTATGCCGCGATCGTGCTCCTTATTGATTCAGAGGGGGGCTACCCGCCGGCGGCCGAGGAGATCAGCCGGGCGATTGATGATATCGAGTTGCCGATCGCAGCGTTCGTTCGCGGGTATGCCCTCTCAGGCGGATACTGGATCGCGGCATCAGCCGAACATATCGTGGCGCTCGAGACCGCGACCATTGGCAACATCGGAGTCACGTCATCGTATCTCGATGAAATCGGATACAATGCCAAGGAAGGATATGCGTTTCAAGAAATCGTTTCCGGCGAGTACAAAGAGGTCGGGAACAAGGACAAACCACTGACCGTAGAGCACCGCGTCTACCTTCAGGAGTATACCAATGATCTCTTTTTTCTCTTCATGGATGTCGTGAGAAAAAATCGCGGACTGACGGATGCGCAGGTGTCACTCGTTTCTCAAGGCAAATTTTATGTCGCTGGGAAAGCGAAAGAACTTGGACTGATTGACGACATCGGCGGCATCACAGAACTCAAAGCCTACCTCTCGGGTCGGACGAACCTAGAAACTGACGAACTCTTATTCTGCGAACCGACGACATTTGAATAGATCACGGCCCTGCATAAGGAGGTCGTATAAACCTGCTTGTGCGACTCCCCTCATAGGATCCTTCTTGTCCGCCGCTGATACTGAACAGCAAACCGGTGCGCTTCATCGCGTACCCGAATGAGCATTTCGCGATGCGAGTCGGCCCAGCGAATAAACTCCGGCTCGGTTGACCCGAGGAAAAAGTCATTGCGTTTCCGTTCCGGGCCTTTGGCGATGCCGATGACTGGAATGCGCACTTTTCTCTTCTCTAAAATTTGTTTTACACGATTCAGTTGCGGCTTGCCGCCGTCAACCAGAAACACCGCGGGGAGAGGCCAGTCATCGTGGTTGAGCCGGCGCTCGATCACTTCCGCGAGACAATCCACGTCGCTCTGCCCGGCCACGTCGCGGATTCTAAACTTCCGGTACTGCCGCGTATCCGGCTCGCCATGCACGAAGACCACCATACTCCCGACCTGGCCGGTCGGGCCTAGGTTCGAGATGTCGTAACCTTCGACGCGAACGAGTTCTAGCGAAGACCGTGGCGCCTGTCGTGTATCACTCTCCCCCCTCGTGGGGGGGAGTAAGAGGGGGGTTACGCGCCCCACCTCCTCTGCCGCCAGCCTAGCTCTCCCCGCAAGCGCCGTCGGACCAAGCGTCGGGTCTTTTACAAAACTTTCGTTCAAAATCGCGATGTCATGGATACGGCGCAGCGACACGAGCTGATCACGGAGTCTCGCCGCTTCTTCAAAGTGATGCGCCCGCGACTCAGCCTCCATCCGCGCTTCAAGGAGACGAAGCAATTTCTTTTTCTGGCCGCGAAGGAGTGTGACGAGCGGCCGGATCACGCGCTCCTTGTAATCGGCTCCAGACAGCGCGCGGATACAGACGCCGAAACATTGCCCCATTTCATAGTAGAGACACGGCCGGGGCTGTTTCCCTTTGCCACGAAATGCTGACGCTGGCGATGCTTCGCAAAACGAGATATGGAAGAGCCGCGCGAGGAGCTTCATGGTCGCTCGCCGGTTGAGACCGGGATATGGTCCAAAGATATGCCGATACCGCTTTTTGATTTCAACTGGCGTCATTTGTTCCAGCTCATACTGACGCATCGTCTCGACGCCGGGGTACTCATCCTTCGTAATGACGATATAATTCCAGCTTTTATTATCTTTCCCGAGTACGTTATATTTCGGCTGGTATTTTTTAATGGTGATTGACTCCAAAATGACCGCCTCGAGCGCCGAGTCGGTTTCTTTCCATCGAATATCTGCGACTTCGTGGATCATCTGTTCGATCGGCCTGATGACCTGTCCTGAGCCATGTCGAAGGACAAAATAACTTTTCACGCGATTCTTGAGTGAGGTCGCTTTGCCGACGTAAATAAGCCCTCTCTCATGGTTGTAAAAGAGGTAGATGCCGGGCGCGTCCGGCAGGAATTGAATTTCTTCTTTCGTCATACTCACACGCAGAGGATATATCGTACCCCATCCGCCGCAGGTCTTCAAGGGCGAAGGTGCTTGTGTGATGGCGGTTTTCCGGCATCCTGAAAGGCAGAACCCTCGAGGAGCGGCGGCGAGACATTGACGAAACCTCTACGTGAGAACGCGCTTCAGATACTGCCCGGTGTAACTTCCGGCCCGGACTGCCACCTGCTCCGGCGTCCCGGTCGCTACCACTTCCCCGCCCTTCGCCCCGCCCCCAGGCCCGAGATCGATGATCCAGTCTGAGCACTTGATCACATCGAGATTGTGCTCGATGACCATGACCGTATTGCCTTGCGAGACGAGACGCTGGAGCACATCAATGAGTTTACGAACGTCATCATAATGAAGCCCGGTCGTCGGTTCATCGAGAAGATAGAGCGTCTTCGTCGTGCCGCGTTTCGCGAGTTCGCGCGAAAGTTTGATCCGCTGGGCTTCCCCGCCCGAGAGGGTCGTGGCTGATTGCCCGAGCGTGAGATAATCCAGTCCCACTTCATTCAAAATTTTGAGCTTGTCGTAAATATACGGAATCTCCTGAAAAAATTCTTCCGCTTCTTCGATAGTCATGCCGAGAACCTCGGAGATATTTTTTTCTTTGTAATGCACCTGAAGCGTTTCGCGCTCAAACCGCGCCCCCTTGCACACGTCACAAATAATCTCGACACTCGGTAGGAAATGCATTTCAATTTCAATACTGCCCCGGCCTTCGCAGTTTTCACATCGACCGCCGCCAGTGCGCCCTGAGCTTGCCGAATGGGCCGGAACGTTAAAACTAAACCGGCCATTTTTATACCCGCGTATTCTTGCTTCGGGCGTAGAGGCATAGAGCTCACGGATATAATCAAAGGCTTTGGTGTAGGTCGCCGGATTCGAGCGCGGGGTCCGGCCGATCGGGTTCTGATCAATCGTGATAATTTTATCAATGTACTCAGTGCCCAAAATTTCTCTCACTGCCCCTACTTGATGCCGCGTATGGTAGAGCTTGTTCGCGACAGAGCGATAGAGAATATCATGCATGAGCGTGGACTTGCCGGATCCGGAGACGCCGGTCAGAGAGACAAACCGCCGGAGCGGAATCTCGAGATTGATATGCTTCAGATTGTGCGCTGAAGCATCTTTGATTTTTAATTTCGGCGTATCGCTGCCGACGTGGCGGCGCTTCAGAGGTATCGGCACGCGCATCTCGCCGCGCAGATATTTCCCGGTGAGCGACTGTTTCGCATCGCCTTGCATCGCACACCCCGCGTACTCACTCTTTTCCTTCGCGCTTGGCGCTTTGCCGAGCAGGAGTTGTTTGAGAGGTCCGGAGTAGACGACCTGTCCGCCATGTTTCCCGGCTCCGGGACCGATGTCCACGATCCAGTCGCTCGTCAAAATCGTATCTTCATCATGCTCGACGACGATAATCGTGTTCCCGATATCACAAAGATTGCGGAGCGTTGAGACGAGCTGATCGTTATCTTTCTGGTGAAGCCCGATGGTCGGTTCATCGAGCACGTACAGCGCGCCGACGAGTTTCGTACCGACTTGCGACGCCAGCCGGATACGCTGCGCCTCGCCGCCGGAGAGCGTTCCGGCTTTTCGGTCGAGGGTCAAATAATCGAGACCCACGTCGAGCATGAATTGCAGGCGGTTGAGTACTTCGCGAAACGCCGGACCGGAAATTTCTTGCTGGGTCGCAGTCAGCCGATCCGTCACCTCCGTAAAAAACTCCCGCGCCTCGACGATGCCCAGGCTGGTGACTTCGTAAATATTTTTTTTGTCGATCCTGACCGAGAGCGCGTTGTCATTCAGACGTTTGCCGAGACACTTCGGACACACCTCTTCGCTAAAAAGTTCTTTCGTGCCAAGGCCGGTGCAATACGCGCATTGGCCGTAAGGACTGTTGAAACTAAATAACCGCGGCTCGATCTCCGGGAAGCTGTAGCCGTCTTTCGGACACGAATACTCGGTCGAGTAAATTTGTTCCTCGCCGCTCGGATAGATCACGGTACAGAGTCCGTTCGAGAGATCAACTGCCTTCTCGACCGCCTCAGCGAGACGCATGCGCGACCCCCTCCCTGCCTCCCCCTCGCTGACTACCCTCTCGCTCCCCCCTACGAGGGGGATGGGCACTTTATCAACCACAATTTCAATCGTGTGCTTAAAATGTTTCGAGAGCATGATCCGTTCGCGCAGGCTTTTCATCTTGCCGTCCACGCGCACTTCGAGAAAGCCGGAGTTATACATGTCGTAGAGCATCTGATAATACTCCCCTTTGCGTCCGCGGACGACTGGCGACAAAATAATGAAGCCCTCCGTGTTTTCTTTTTTCTTTTTTGTTTTCTTCTCCCCCGCATTTTCTGACAATTTTTTATCTTCATCGCGATTTTTTATGATCGTCTCTACCATCTCATCAATCGTCATCTTCTCTATTTTCGTGCCGCACATCGGACAGTATGGCTTCCCGATCCGCGCGAACAAAACGCGCAGATAATCATAAATCTCGGTAATCGTTGCAACGGTCGAACGCGGATTGGCGCTGTGCGCTTTTTGGTCAATGGAAATCGCCGGTGACAGTCCCTCGATTTCGTCCACGTCCGGCTTTTGCATGCCGCCCAAAAACTGCCGCGCATAGGCGGAAAGACTCTCGATGTAGCGGCGCTGGCCCTCGGCAAAAATCGTATCGAACGCCAGACTGGACTTGCCTGAACCGGAGAGTCCGGTAAACACGATCATGTTGTTCCGCGGGAGCTCGAGACTCACGCTTTTCAAATTATGCTCGCGCGCGCCTTTAATCACGATTTTTTCTTGCATAGAAAACGACAAAAAAGACCCATGAGCGGGTCACGCCTACCCCAAAAAAAAAGAACCGTCATAAGTATAACGCATCCGGCCGATGTGTCAACTGTCACCGACCTCTGTGGCAGATTTGCAAATTTTTTCCGTCTCAACTACAATAGAAGACGGGTTTATTCTTTCTCTATCTGTCGCTATGAAAAAAACTTTCATTCTATCGCTCTCACTCCTTTCACTCCTCGTCGCCGGAGCCGGCTGCCGGACAGCCGAACCGGTTATGAATACGAAGCCGGCGGATCTCACGACCCCGTCTGCAATGCCAACGCCGGAGACCGCGACCACCTCACTGACGACGACAGCGCCGATCACCCTTGACGCCGAGGCGCTTGGGAATGGAGAGGTACGGCTGGAATGGAGTTTCCGCGACGAAGAGAGTGAGGCCGATGGCTTTCGGATCGTACGTTCAAAAAATCCGGATCCGGTGCACAACAATCTGAACTACTGGTGGCAGACGAATGCCGTCCGGCGGGATACTGTGTGGCCGAACGTGACGACCGGCACGCAGCATTTCCGCATTTGCATTCTCGACGGCGAGGAGTGTACAGACTACAGTAGCGACGTCACGCTCGACGTACGATAATATACATCCAAAAAAATCCCCTGATCGTCTCAGGGGATTTTTTTTCTTCAGAAGTCCGCTAGAGTGAGGCGAGACAGTCATCATATGTCGTCGGCACGCCGCCGCGAATGTAGTCAAACTCGGCTCTCAGGTCTGCCGTCACACCCCGCGCCTCAGCGCCCAGTCCGATCTGCACCGTGCTCGTCGGCACGCTCGCGTTATAAAAGACGTTCGTCATGGTCCAGGACGACTCGTCGCTCGAGCGGTACAGGTAAAAGAAATTCCCGATGCGGCACATCCGGAGTGCGAGGTTGAACGCGCTATTCGGCGTGGTCTGGCGATTCACGATCCCCGGCAAGGTCGACGTATTGTGTTCGGCAACGGTGCCGACCGCCGGGCCGCTGAAACCAGTGCTGGCGCCCTGAAATCCGAGGAAATAGCGCTGCCAGACCTGAGCGCTCCCTGGCGTCGCGCTCGCCGGACTTCTGACCAGTATCCCGGCGTCATTATGGGTTTGCCCCGGCGCCGACGAGGCGCTCCCGATGCTCCGCGTATTCACTTTGGTCGAGATGACAAAGTTGCCGTTTGACGGTGAAACAGATTTATAGAGATACGGCGCCACGCTCGCCGTATACCAGCTTGACTGGGTCGGGATGACGACAAAATTTCCGGCGGTCGATGAATTGATATCAAAGTCGCTGTATTGCGGAGTCGCCGGCGTATTTTCGACGGTCTGGCGATTGGACCAATTCCCGAACGTCGCAGCATCGTTGAATTCATCATTGAAGCTGCTGATGGCGCTAACGGTCGGCGACCAGGCAGACGGTGCTGTCCCCGCAGCCGTAAACCAAGACGCCGTATAGGGTGAGTTCAAAAAGAAAGTCATGAGTTTATTACCGACTTTCCACTCGCCTGATTCAGTCAGATGAGTGTTGTCCGGCTCAATATCAGTTGCCTGCCACCATCCCCCGGCGAGATCCGCTGTCCCGACTACCACCTGGCGCTGCGTTGCGGACGGCGTCCATAAATACGGTCCCCAGGCCAGCCACGGCGCAGAGCCGTCATTATAATTCAAACTGATGTGGTCGGTCGTTGCCGAACCGTACACGTAACTCGTATTGTATACTCTGGCTTGGTTCGGATCATTGGTATCGAACACCCCGCCATTCGCCATCTGATTAATCTGGGCTTCGATAAGCCATTTCACCGCGTATCCTCCCTCAAATGCATACGGCTCTGGGCTCACACCAGTCTCACCAGGCTGTTGCGGACTCGCGAATCGGCTGGAGAGAAACACTTGCTGGAGATTCGGATACCGATCTTTGAGGCGGCTCACGACTTTCGCGAGATTTTTTTCGAGCACATGCGCGTCCGCTGTTCCACCGCTTGAGGCGGCGGTGAGGGACGGCGCCGAATAGGACACCAAGTTCGAAGCCAGCTTGAGCCAGATGACCTGTACCTGCGCTTCGGTGAGGCCTTGATTCGTAAGACTTGTCAGGATGTTATTCAGATTACTATCCGCGTCAGTTCCGTCCGTACCCGTCCCTTCCGCGTTCCAGTGCTCGACCGACTGCCCGCCCCGCGCACCGTTAATCATGGTGAGCGTGGGGTATCCGCGCACGCGCGAATCGCCAGCCGCTTGGCCCATAAAGGTCCACGAGTTGCACTGCGTCGTCGGATTGGTGCCGGCGCTTGGCGCAGCGACAAACCCTTGATACTGGGGCTGGCAAAACTCTTGCGTCGTGTTCGATAGTCCGATCGAGAGCATGACAATCTTTCCGCTCCCGGAATCAATCGCACCGCTCGTATTCCTCGGCTGGACATTCGCTACCGCCGCGAGTCCGGCGGTATGATGCGCGGACGGAGCGCTATTCGATCCATTCGGATACAGTCCCCCTTGATACAGGAGTGTTGAACTCGATGCGTCGGGCTTATACCCTTGACTCGCGGAAATGTCAGTCAAAGGCACCATGCCGGTGACGGCCGACAAGGCACTCACCGTGACACTGACCGCGGTTGACGTAGTTGAAAGACTGCTATTATCAGTCGCGACCGCAGTCAGCGAATACGTCCCGGGTCCGGCGCCGTACCAGGTGTAACTGTATGGCGTACTCGTATCAGTCGCGAGGAGCGTGCTGTCACGGTAAAACCGCACCTGGGAGACGGTCCCATTACTGTCGCTCGCGGTGGCGGCGATCGCAATGCTGGAACCATGATAGATCGAACTGCCGCTCGCCGGACTCGTGAAACTCACGGTCGGCGCGCCTGATGTCGTCGTGCTCCCGCTGCCGGTCGCTCCGCTCCCATCGCCGCATGATTGGGTATCAGCCGCCGGAGTAGAGGTGGCGGTGGTCGAGGTGGGAGTGGTGTTCGTCGGCGGGGTTGAGGTCGTTGTGTCAGCAGTTGGCGTCGTTGAAGTCGCAGCGCTGGAAGAAGATCCGGAGTCAGGAACAGTCGTTCCCGAAGCGGGATTGTTGCTCGTGATGTCAACCGGGGAAACAAACCGCGCGCCATCCTCGAGAATGATGGTTCGGGGCAGCGTCACGACGCGATCGAGCCGATAGGTTTCCGTAAGCGTGTCGAACGACTCAATGTGGCGCTTGGCCAGAGTCCCTGACGCCCCGGCGTCAACCGCATACACCTTGGGCGAATCGCTGTATTTGAATACCAAAAGTTCGGGGAGCTTCACCGTTGTCGTCACGACCGGTTCTAGTCCGAAACTCGTCACAACCTCGGCCGTCACGTCCTCGACCCACTCCCATTTGAGTCCAATCCCAAGAAAGACATCTTCTGAACCGATCGGATATCGCCGGCCGCCGAGGACCGCGTAAATCCGCGGGTCGTCAACCGTTTTCATAATCGTCCCGCTTTGGTAGGTACGCTTCGGCCCCCAGGGCAGAAAAGAAAGTTCATGATCTGGGACGCCGAGAAGCACGTCTCGCGCGACCGTGGTCACATCTCTCCAGGAAGTAAAGTGGGAAAAATACACTTCCGGACTCCGAATCGGCCGTTTTTTGCAGTCCGATGAAATATAATAGACTGCCGAATTTCCGGCTCGTTTGTAGGCTTTTCCGCTCTCGAGCGCGCAGGTCGCGGCTTCGACCGACACGTGCGCGACTGCGACGAATATCACCGCCGAGAACGCGAGAATCCCGAGTGCTCCTTGGACGATTTTTTTATGCATATAATATAGAAAAAGAAGACGGCGTTACTATAGCAAAAAAATCCTGCGTCGTGAAGATGCGCTCTAGAGCGACATGATCGCTGCCTTGTGCCCGCTCCATTCGAGAAATACATTCTTGCTTTTGTGGCCAGGGATGTGGGCGCAGTGGATATCCGACTCTTCGCAGGTAAATACGGCCGGGTGGGTGTATTCGGTATAGGGAATGTTGAGTTCTCGAAGGAGAACGTACATGGTGTTCATACAAAGAGTTGTTCCCGTCGGAGATGATCAAAAAGACCCAGAATTTCCGGCGGCGGAATGAAAAAATCGTTCGGGCGTTCCTCAAGTTCGTGATGAAGTGAACTCGGACGAATCCAGCGAATCTCAGCTACCGCCTCTTTGCTATACTGGATTGACTCCAACACTAAATCCTTCTCTGTAAGGTAGACATCGTGATAAGAATTGTGGATGAACGCGTTATCGCTCCTTACCGTATGAAATGAATAGGAAAATAAGAATTGAAGCTCCTCGGGCGCAAGGAAGATACCAAGCTCTTCTCCGGCTTCCTTCTGTGCCGCCGAACGACTGTCTTCGCCGGCGGCAATATGACCGGAAAACGAGGTGGTCCAGAGACCGGCATCAACCTCTGCCTTGAGACCGCGCCGATGAATAAGAAGCTCGCGACTGTTGTTCATTATCCACCCGCGGCTCGTGCGGTGCCAGAGTCCTTCGCGGTGCACGGTGGCCCGATCCTTCACGTCACCCGTCGGGTTGCCGTCTTGGTCGAGAATGTCGATGTATTCCATAGTTCGTCCTACTAAAAGACACGTTCCCATGCGCCCAGATATCTCGGCAGCGGTTTGGTAATCTCCACCTGATACCACGCCTTAAACCGCGCCAAAAATTCCCGTCCCTGCCACCACGCGGCATCGACATACCGCTCTCGATCAGCCGACATGCCGATGGCGTGGACATTCATGCTGTTGCAGAGATATAAAATACGTGGCAAGTGAAACGCCTGCGATACGGCGATGACGTCCGACAGCCCGAACACATCCCGCGCCCGGAAACAGCTTTCGTAGGTCCGAAAACCGGCATAATCCCCGATCACATCCTCTGCCGGCACACCGCGCGCGATCGCGAGCTCGCGCATGGGCGTAACTTCATCGTGGAGGCGCGTGCCATTATCTCCGGTCATCACAATTTTACGCACTTTTCCGGCGTTATACAAGTCAACGCCCGTCAAAATTCGATCCCGCAGCGCATCGGTCGGGCTGCCGTCGGTTTTGACCCCGCCGCCAAAAACGAGCGCCACAGGCCGGGGTGGGGCCGTCGCGACCTCCTGGTAGATGCCCCTGTCATACGCCAAAATCATGCTTTGCGAGCGGAAGACACAGCCAATGCCAAAAAGGAAACCAAAAAAGATGATGATGCCCCACGGGAGACGGGAAAATGCATGCCAGAATCGGCCAACTGAACTCAAAAAGCGTTGCGACCACATATCACCTGCTGATCCTCTTCGGCTTCACCCCAACCCGCTCCCGCGCCTTGAGTTCCCGAATCTCATCGCGCAAAATCGCGGCCAATTCAAACTCCAGTTTTTGCGCCGCTTCCTTCATCTGTTCTTCTTTTTCCTTGAGAATTTCTTTGAGCGGACGTGCATCGCCTTTCAAATCGAGCTTGAGGGTCTTTGCTCCGCCGCTTTTGCGCGCTTTTCTTGTGTCGCTTGGCCGCTCAGTAATGCCGAACTCTTCCAAAATATTCCGTATGGCTTTTTCAATGGTCTTTGGCGTGATGCCATGCTCGGCGTTGTACCGGAGCTGGATTTCGCGGCGGCGTTTGGTTTCATCGAGCGCCCGCTCGATTGAGCCGGTCATCTGATCAGCGTACAGGACCACCTGGCCGTTCACATTCCGCGCCGCGCGGCCGATCGTCTGAATGAGACTGGTTTCACTGCGCAAAAACCCCTCTTTATCGGCATCGAGAATGCCGACAAGCGACACCTCCGGCATATCAAGCCCTTCACGCAGAAGATTCACCCCGACAATCACGTCCACATTCCCCCTGCGCAAATCCGTGATGATTTCAATCCGCTCAAGTGTGTCAATGTCGCTATGGAGGTACTTCACTTTCATTTTCTTTTCTTCAAGATATTCAGTCAGATCTTCGGCCATTTTTTTCGTAAGCGTGGTCACGAGCACCCGATCCCCTTTTGCCACCCGATCCTCAATTCGAATAATTAAATCCTCCACCTGCGATAAACCTGGAATCTCTTGATTCCCGTCGGCCTGAGCTCGGGACGAAGGCTTGATTCCTGTTACCGGTCGCACCACTACCTCAGGATCAATGAGGCCGGTTGGCCGGACGATCTGCTCGACGACCTGCGCGCTGTCCTGGAGCTCATATTCCGCCGGCGTCGCGGAAACAAAGATTGCCTGCCGCACCCGAGTCAAAAATTCCTCGAACCTGAGCGGCCGGTTGTCCCGCGCGCTCGGCAGCCGGAAGCCGTGTTCGACGAGCGTGTCTTTCCGTGCCTTGTCGCCGGCGTACATGCCGCGAATCTGCGGCAGCGTGACATGCGACTCGTCAATGACCGTGAGAAAATCCTCGGAACACTCGCGAAAATAATCAAGGAGCGTAAACGGCGCTTCGCCCGGAAGCCGGCCGTCAAAATGCCGCGAATAGTTTTCAATGCCATTGCAATAGCCGATATTTTTAATCATTTCGAGATCATAATTGACGCGGCGTTTGAGGCGTTCATACTCGAGAACCTTGCCTTTTTTTTCAAAAACGGCGAGCTGCTCGGCGAGTTCGGCCTTGATACTCACAAACGCTCGCTCCCTCGCCTCAGGCCCGGCCACATAATGCTTCGCCGGAAAAAACCAGGCGTCCTCTTGCTCCCGGATGACTTTTCTTGTCACTGGATCAATACGCTCAATCCGATCAATGTGGCTCGTGATTTCAAAGCGATAGATTTTTTCTTCATTGACCGGCATGATTTCAAACACCTGCCCCTGCATGCGAAACGTCCCGCGGGTAAGGTCCGCGGTCGTCCGTTCGAACTGCATCTCGACGAGCTGCGCCATGAGGCCGCGGCGATCGAGGACATCGCCCCGCCGGAGATGCGCCACGATTTTTTCGTATTCGGTCGGTGAGCCGAGCCCATAAATCGCGGACACTGAAGCGACAACGATCACATCTTCGCGCACGAGCAGCGCCTGCGTGCAGGCATGGCGCAGCCGATCAATCTCTTCATTAATCTGCGCCTCCTTTTCGATATAGGTGTCGGTGTGCGGCAGATACGCCTCCGGCTGGTAGTAGTCGTAGTAACTCACAAAATACTCAACTGCGTTCTCCGGAAAAAATTCCCGGAACTCGTTGCAGAGCTGGGCGGCCAGGGTTTTGTTGTGCGCGATGACGAGCGTCGGCCGCTGAACCCGCGCGATGGTATTCGCGATCGTAAAGGTTTTCCCTGACCCGGTCACGCCGAGAAGCGTTTGTTTTTCCATGCCTTTCTCCAGGCCAAAAACAAGGCCATCTATGGCCTTGGGCTGATCCCCTGCTGGCTGATACGCCGACTGAATGCGAAATTTCATAGTTATCCCAGGATCTCTAGCGTAGCATAGCCGAAATAAAAACAAAAGATCCCCAGCTGAGGCGCGGGGATCCTTGTCGTCACTCGTCACTTGGATTTTTTTACCACCACTTCGGGTTGCTACCGATGAAGTTCATCAGCGCGTCGAACTTCGGCGAACCGGCATTGTTGCTGAGGTAGTTCTGCTGGTTCATCTGGTAGAGGCTCTCGAGCGCTCCGAACCGGCCGGCGCCGCCGCTCGCCTGCGGACCGACGTTCACGAAGT
>CAYHTX010000013.1:0-13035 GCA_964359615.1 uncultured Gammaproteobacteria bacterium
ATTCCTTTAACAATTTCGTTCAAAATACGTTCGCGCTCTGTTCAACAATTGCGACACCGAAAAAATACTGAGCTATTCCAGTATTTTTTTATTTCACCTTGCGGTTTTCTACCATAGTTGATACGATTCGAGTATGGAGTTAGTTTTTGTTGTTAGCGCGGACTGGGGGACGCCTGTAATTCATGATGCATATGGCAACGCCCCTCTCGCCATACGATCTCTTTTTGAAAATCATTGAGCCGTCGCCGGACGCTGTGGCCGCGTACATCCAGGAACAAAGAAATGAAGGGGTGGTGGTTGATGAAAGCGCGGCGAAAAAGACCCTTCGCCTCGAGCGACTCATGATCACGAGTGAGGAGGAATTGCAAAAACTCCCGCCCGAGACACGACAACTTTACATTTTATCTGAAGATATTCGCTCTGTAGTCCCGATTCAGGAATGCGGGGAGCCGCTGGTTGATTTGACAGAATATTTAACCAAACATCATTCATCAATCCGACTTTCCGTAGGCGCAACCTACGGCGCGCGCTCGATCATGGCGTACCGGCTTCGAACGCAAGCAGCTGAGCGCCTGTTCCGCGCCGAGGCTTATCTTAGAAAAGAAACTCACGATCGTCTGACGCTCCAGCTTACCGACGCCTTTCGCCCGCTGGCATTGCAACAGCAGTATTTTTTGACGATTTGGAAGCATCTGGCCTTTCAAAAGGTACCAGAGGCGGAAATTTATAAACGGGTGACGGCGCTCACGGCTGACCCCAACCGCTGTCCGCCGCATTCGACCGGCGGGGCGGTTGATTTGACGCTCGTTGAAACAAAAACTGGTCGGGAAGTGGATATGGGAACTCGAATTGACGATGTGGCAAATGAGCACCTCTATCTCTGGCACCCGGATATTTCTTCTGAGGCGCGGGCGTCGCGGGAGCTCCTCTGCGCCGCCATGATCTCGGCCGGGTTTGCCGAGCTGTCGCGCGAGTGGGCGCATTATTCGTATGGCGATCAGGAGTGGGCCATCCGGACCGGACAAAAGCACGCTATCTATAATGTGGTATAATAGAGCCGTCCTCCGCGCCTATGAAAGTCAGTTTTGATTTCAAGGTCAACTCAGTCATCGAGATCCTCATCTTGTCCGATTTTCTCGTCTATTTTTCCTTCGGCCTTCTCGCGCCGATTTTTGCAATTTACATTTCCGGAAATATCGAGGGCGGCGATTTACAAGTGGTCGGCGCGGCGACCGCGATCTATTGGATCGTCCGCAGCGTGACGAGCGCGCCGCTCAGCCGCTACATGGATAGGACCGATGGGGAGCGCGATGAGTTCGCTTTCATGTTTTTAGGATTGCTAGTCGCAACGTTCGTGCCGCTTTTCTATATCGCGGCCAATCAGCCGTGGCATATCTATGTTCTCCAGGGGCTACTCGCGATTTGTTTTACGATGGCCGTACCGGCGTGGCGGATACTTTTTACCAATCATTTGGATAAAGGAAAAACCGGTTTTGAATGGTCGCTCGAGGATGTGGCGTTCGGGATGAGCACCGCCATCTCGGCGTACGTCGGGTCAGTGGTGGCGGAGCGGTTTGGCTTCCCGACCCTTTTTGTCTCAATGAGCGCGGTCTGTTTTATGGGCGCGCTCATGCTGTGGCCGGTTCGCCGCGAGATTAAAACGCGGCGCGAGGTTTTACGTCTCAAAAAATCCCGAACCATAAAAGAAAAGGCGCCGCTTGTCCGGGCCGGGAAGTGATAGAGGCAGAAAAATGTAACAAAAAACCGTCCGCAGAACGCGCACGGTTTTTTGTTTTTAGCCATACAGTGAGTTGGGTAAACTCACGAGCGGTGCTGGAGGCTGATTTCTTTCTCCAGCATCGGTCGCGAATCAACTCAGCCGTAATGCAACACACTATACTATGACAAGCCAGAGACTGTCAATTCACCGGTATATTTCCCTGGAGCGGTAGACCAGATTCGAACTGGCGACCTTCTCCTTGGCAAGGAGACGTTCTAGCCAACTGAACTACTACCGCATGGTTGCTCTTTGTTGCGGGGCCGGGATTTGAACCCGGGACCTCAGGGTTATGGGCCCTGCGAGCTGCCAGGCTGCTCTACCCCGCGATAGTTTCTACAGTATAGCAGAACCCTGAAATAATTCAAGCCCGGATGCCGAGAGGGAGTTTTGAGCCGCGTAGTAGCTAATTTAATCCTTTTTCTCTACTATGACCGCATATGCTAAAAGACCAGCCAGCGCGAGGCTGATCAGGCCGAACCACGCTCGCCATAACCAAATAAATAATTGCCCACCGAAAACTTTTATGTCGAAGATATTGTCATTGTCAAAATCAAAGCCGTCGATTCGGCCGTCGTTGTTGACATCAAGTGATTCGGCGACGCCGTCTTGATCGGCGTCAAACGTTGTCACCTCAATCAACCGGTCGTTGTCAAGGTCATATTTGAATATGTCAATCGTGCCATTTTTATCAAGGTCTATCGTCAACCCGTCAGGCACGTCATCGTGGTCAAGATCAAAAAATTGTATGTGGTCGCTCTCGGCATACTTCCGGATGTCTTCGCCAGTACCAAACGCGACCAGGCTTATGAATAAAATCGCGACAAGTCCCAACGCCGCAAACTGTAATTTTTTTATTGAAGCCTCTTTGGCGATCCCTGCATCCATTGTATACACAACTTTTGTTTTCGCGACGATATCGTGCAGCGCCTTTTTTTCATTTTTTTTTGATAGCATCGGTATCCAGCCGACAAATAAAAACAAGCACATACCCAAGCGCGCCAAAACCTGCCAAACTTTGGCTGACCGACCAGTTTCCGAAATAAATTTTATTCTCGCGAGCATTGCGGCAGGGGTGGCGGAAAAGAACAGCCAAAAAAATAGGAAATAGGCGATCGTTATGACGGTCGTCGCGTATCCGGATACGCGAAAACTGCCGTGAAAGGCGAGAACCAGGCTGATAATTTCAACCATAGCCAAATCCGTTCCAGAACAAATCGCTCGCACCCAAAATCCCACAGACTGATTGCCTTCGGCCTGGTGTCTGGTTTTTTTACGGATAAGCAAGATAAGTCCTGTGCCCACCAAGAGTGTCAGGATCGAACTCAAAAAGCGCGCGACCAGAAAAAATTCCAACATACGAAAATTAATAAGTGTAGGGCTGATGGGTAAAGGCGCGGCCAAAAAAATCGAGAACGGCAATGACATTGGTGACCGTGTCACTGATCGATTGAGCGATGGCCACCGCGCCAGCGCCGACCGTTCCGGCAGCCAACTTGCCCGCTTCACACAGGGTATCCGTCACTCCTTCTGCCGCGACAACCTTACCCGCTCCATACGAGAGCGCGTTGCCAATATCCGACCAACTATCTTGAATCATTAAATCGGTTGTTTGTTTTATGACATCACTCGGCGAAAATTTATTGATGATGCCTGTGATTATTCTAAATAGATTATCTTTTGAGACACCGACGATCTCCAAAATTTTATCGGGTGTTTTGGCCACAATATCAATCGCTTTGAGTGCCGGAAAAGACGTTACCGCGGCGGCGCCAAAATTGTCGAGACCGGCTTTGACAGCCGCATCTCCTGTCGACACGCCTTTCGCCTTATTATCCGCATAATCAATAACCGTGTTGGCCCCGTCCACGAACAAGGATAACCCGTCATATTTTTCAAAAACGCCGGTTTTAAAGTATCCCTTAAGATCTTTGGCATCTTGGGCGGTAAGCCCGGTATCGCGCACCTTTTCTAAACCAGCGCGGATAATTTCACTCACGGTTTTCGCTTTTTTGGCCTGCTCTCCCGGCAGCTCTTTGAAAACGGCTTCCATTTCCCCGGCGAGCGTCGCGGCAAACTTTTGTTTTTCGGCCCAGCGCTCGTCATTAGCTTGCAGTATTTTGTGTAAAATATCGACTGCTTCTTTTAATTCCGCCTCTGCTTCGGCTAAAGCGTCAGCGTTATCCCCCGCGGCAAAAACATCTATCGACGTATCTACAATGAATCGTTCATCATCGGTGTCTACTGTTTGTGCATCAGATATTTGACAACTCTCTAGGCATATATTTTTTTCCTCTCGACACGCACCGGTACATGAATCATCTGGTTCACATTCACTCATGCAGTTTTCCCACACACTATCTGCCTGCCCCATGCACGCTTCATACGGTTTCCTGCATTTAGTATAGACTTCGTCGGCGCAGGTGTCATTACCAAATGCTGCGTTACCTTTGCAATACAGTCCTCCGTCTGATCCTTTTCTATTATAGATTTCATTCTGGCAATCAATCTGAGTCGGATAGCAACTGTTAAATAAGCTGTCACGATCCCGTTTCCAATCAGCTTTGCATTTTTTACCGCAACTGCTAAATTCAATACTTTGCGAACAAACGCCAGTGCAAGAGTCGTTGTTCGACTCGCAGACCTCTACACAAGCCTCATCCACGCCCTCACCACCACGTGCGACCGTTGTCAAAGCGCGAGGAATACAGGTGCCATTGGCGGCCTTTTCACATAGTTCATCATCTTCCACGTGGCAAGGACTGGACGGATCGGCGTCTTGTCTTTCTCGTTCTTCTAACTCCTCCCGAGTTTGGGGCAACGGACGACTGGCGCATTCGCTAAGCCAGCGATCAAAACTTTCTACCTGCGGATCAACCTTTTCAGTCGGATTTTCCACGCTCGGCTGTTCGTCAATATCGGCCGACGGTGCTGTCTGCCAAGAATTATATGGCGTGTCCGATGGATTGGATTTGACGTCGATCCCGCATAACTCAACGAGCGATTCCATTTTTGCTGTCACTCTTTCAGCTTCCACTTTGGCTTTTTCCGACAGAGTATCGAAATATGTTTTGGAGCCTTTAGGACCCTCTCCTCTTATGGACACGGTCGCGTAACACAAACCCTGCCGAATCCGATACACGATATTAACATTTTGTCTCTGGCCTAAGGATTTCCCATTGTTGTTGTAGTCTAAAATGTCCTCCCACCGATTGAGGGTAGAAAGCGTCGCGTAGGTACCGAGAGAGACTGTGGAGAACGTTTGGCTGGTGTTGTTTTCGTTCTTACTGGTACCAAGCGGGATGCCGTTACCAGCGCTATCATACACGTCACGACTGAATTTTGCGTCAATGTCTGCCACGGTTTCCGCTGCCTCTAGTTCTCCAACCCGCCCGATTTCCAGATGCCCTTTGAAATTGGCGGCTGCTGTGGTGATGTCAACGTCTCTAAAATTTGGTGGATTACAGTATCCAAATCCGTACGTCATGTCCATGAACCAGACATCATTGAAGTCTCGGCAACGCAACTCAAGCGAATCGGCGCTGGCAACACCGGGAGAGAAAAAAATTGTCGCCAGAGCAACCACCGCGAGATTGATTATCGACAAAAAATGTTTTTTCATAAATTCGGATATTCTTTGGTTACCTCGCCGGTTATTTTGTCAACAACATACCAGTCAAATGTCGCCGTGTGCGATGGACCTTCATCATTCTTTACCACTTCAAAGATTTGCACCGACCAGACTTCGTTCCGGTCTTCAGCTTCAAAACTGGCCTTTTTGCCAGCTTCCTGCAACATGGCTTCGTACGCGACCACTTCTGGCAATTCTTGTACCCGAACGATTGCCGAGGCTTGATCTAAAGCGATCGGACCGGGATCAACTGCTTTATTTGTGTTAAGAGCAAGGAGAGCAAGGCAACTGAAAATTAAAACGCCAAAAAATATAAAAATTATTTTTTTCATACATTGCGAATTGTGATACAATTATATCATACTCTCGTATGCCGTCATATACACTATCATCTGCCGACAAACCACCGTCAAAAATTTTCTGGCCGTTCTTGACGTTGCACGGGCTACTATTCCTTGGTATTGGTTATATCCTTTTCACCAGCTTTGAGCTATTTGCTTTGGTTCACGCGTTCATCGGAATTCTCATCTATCTGATATTCTGGAGCTCGTATTTCCCACACCTATTTAGAGACGTCGTCATCGGAGCCGGCATATCCGTTCTGACTGGTCTCATCTTTGGCGATATATTGCTGGACAAATTTTTCTGGCTCTACGAAAAAACGCCCCGTGGGCTTATTCCAAGGGCGTATAGTTCACTGGTGGTATTTTATCTGTATTTCTATATAGCACTTGTGAAACGCGTTATTTTTGATATAAAAAAATAATAACCCCACCAGAGGGTTACTATTTCGAGCGGGTGAGGAGAATCGGACTCCTGTCGACAGGTTGGAAACCTGTAGTATTACCATTATACGACACCCGCATGGATGTATTTTGACGAGTATTGTACAAAAAAGACGACTGTTTGTCCAGACATTGGACTAGCGCAGTTTGAGAACCTCGGCCTGCTCCCAGGCCAATTCAAAAACCATTTTCAGCGAATCGGCAAAGGACTGGCTCTGCACTTTGAAGGCCATGTTTTCGCTCGGCTTCACAAGGAGGCCAATGACCGTGTCATCAAAAATGAGAATCTCCGCTGCTGGAGAATATTTTTTCGTTTCTGGCGTCCAGCGATACTCGGTAAATTCTTGACGCTTCTTTTTTTTGCCATAAATTTTTTTCCACCAGGCCACAGCTACATCATTTTTTCGCGCTAACACCTTTTCTTTGATGCCGCGACGGTAGCGATCGAGGGACATCTGTTGTCCGAGTTCATCGTAATGTTCGGAATAGCCTTTAAGTTCAAGGATAGAATAAATAGTGTTTTTTGCCTCGAGTTGTTCTTCATAAATCCGTTCAATCGCTTCGCGTCCCTCGGCAAAGCTAATCGAGGGCTTGAGGTCAGTGTGAAACAGCGCCTGAAGATCGGGGAGAATGGCATCAACATTTTCGAGTCGCCGTTCGGCCATGCGTTTTTTGTTTTGCAAAAAATTCTTTAATTGCTTTGGCGATTCGGCGACATAGAGTCGTTTTTTTGTCCCCAAACTCGCGCGGTTGGCGAGACCGTAGAGGCAAATACGCTCGAGAATATCGTAGCCGGTCGTGCGGTTGAGACTTGCCATCTTGCTCACTTCGGTCACTGTACCTCGACCCAACTCAACGAGCGCCAGATAAATTTTGGCTTCGTTCGTCTGGAGGCCGAGGGTTTCGAGCTGTTCGATAGTTCGTGGGTTCATATCGGTTTTATTATAGCAGACATGAAAAAATATGTCAAGCACATTCATCAATTTTGTATAAAATAAATATATTTAGCTATATATAGATAAAATTTAGCATAAATAATGATAAGTATACTTGACAAATATAGAAAAACGTGGGACGATGAGGCGTTAGCGGTTGATTGTCAGTACGCGGTTCATTTGAAAAATCCTGCTTTGCTAGGCTGTATGCGCAGAAAGCAGCGCAGGAATGATCAACCAGTGTTGCCGCAGAGCGGAGCGAGATCCGTATGGAGGTATGGGGACATGAGGTCTCTTGAGTTTTTCCTACTCGTAGATGACAAGAATGGCTTCTCACTCATTGAGCTAACCGTTCTCTTTCTGCGAGCTGTGGATCACGTTCAGACGAATCGCGGAATCATGCCGGAGCGAATCAATTGCATAGATTTTCTCCCTCGCCTGGAACTATGGGTGGGGGGATCCTTTGAGCCATTTTTGGCAACACCCCTTGTGCGGGGGAGAAAAGAAGATGTGCTCTGGTTGATCCTTCAGTTGCTCCAGCGCGAAGATGTCAAATGTGAGTACATCGGGAATCAGGAAGCGAAAGACGGCATTTTTTTCAGGGTGAGACTCTCTGAAAATGGCAGCAGCCAGGTTACCCTGATCTGGTAAGAGGATGAATAGGATGAAATTGAGGGTATATTCCTGGGAGGATTACTTGAGAGTCAATCTCACATTCAATTCTGAATTCCTTCAGCGCTCTGGGCTTCAGGTCGTGGGTGAAATAGACATCGAGGCGGAACTGAAGGAGACAGAACTCATCCAGATCGAACGGTGCGGCATCATGCAGAGGATCAAGCCGCTCGTCGAGAATGATTTGGATGCTATCGCTCTAGAGATGATCTTCGCTGCAATTGTGCGGGGTGCAGTGAAACTCCCTCGTCCATAGCGATCCGTGCGCCCGACACGTCCAAAACGGGCACAATCTTTTTCGCGAAAAAGAGAGCAAAGAATCCTGCGTAAAAACAGGATTTTTTGTTTTTTGACTTGAATTTCAATCAGTATCGTTATATTATCATGTACAAGTTTGTACATGATAATTGAACGCCATGTCGCACCTCACTCACATTGTCAAAAACAAAAAGAATCTTGAACTACGTTCATACATCATCCGCCTCATTCGCGAATGGCTTTGGTCGCAAGGATTTTTGGAAGTTGAGACGCCGATTATTTTACGCTTGCCCGGACAGGAACCGTTTTTGTCACCCATGAAGATTGCCATCCATGATGAAAGAGGGCAAGAGTACCAGGGTTATTTGCACACGTCCCCTGAATATACGATGAAGAAAATGCTGGCCGCCGGGTTTACAAAAATTTTTTCCATTTGTAAAACATTTCGCGACCGCGAAAGTTTTGGCGGCACGCACAATCCGGAGTTTACGATGATCGAATGGTACCGCGCGCAGGCGGATTTTTTGCAGAGCATGGTGGACTGCGAACAATTACTTGTTTTTATTGATGACGGCCTCACGAAAAAAAATATTCCCCATGCCGATCTCCCGATTCACAATCCCGAGCGCCTCCATATGCGGGACGCCTGGGCAAGATATGCCGGGGTGAATCTAGATGATTTTCTCACGCGCGAAGCGATGTTTCACCTCTGTCAAAAGAAAGGGTATACACTGGCTGAGACTGAAACGTTTGACGATCTTTTTTTCCGGATTTTCCTCAATGAAGTTGAACCACATTTGGGGAAAGATCGTCTCACGCTCATCCACCATTATCCGCTTTCCATGGCCGCGCTCTCGCGAGCTTCTGCGACTGATCCGCGCTATGCCGAGCGCTTTGAGATGTACTCGGGCGGACTCGAGCTCGCGAACGGGTTTAGCGAACTCACGGATGCCGACGAACAGCTTCGGCGGCTGAAAGAGGAGAAGGCGTTTCGGGAGCAATCAGGGAAAGAGGTGTATGATATCGATATGGAGTTTATCGAGGCCTTGCGTTCCATGCCGCCAGCGAGCGGCCCGGCGCTCGGGATTGACCGACTGGTGCAGCTCTTCGGGGGTTGCCAAAACATCGATGATGTGTTATCATTACCCGCATCACAATTATTTAGTTCATAGCCCATAGTATTTCTATGAACGATTGGCTATGAACTCTGAACTTCAATTTCTATGGGTGACACTACTGACATCCGTAAAGGCGCGATCATCCGCCACAATAATGACCTCTACGTCGTGAACCAGTTCCAATTTGTGAATCCGGGCAAGGGGTCGGCGTTTACGAAAACGAAACTGAAAAGCATCACGACCGGCAAAGGCATGGAGATTACGTATAAAAGCGGCGAGGCGGTGGATACGGTGCAAGTAGACTATACGAACATGCAGTTTCTCTACAAAGGCGGCACGAGCTACTCCTTCATGAATCAGGAAACGTATGAGACGGTGGACGTGGATGCCGACGTGATCGGCGAGGACGGAAAATACCTCAAGGAAGGCATCGAAGTCATCATGGCCATGCACGAGGGCCGGCCGGTCGCTCTGCAGCTCCCGAAAAAGATTCAATACAAAGTAGTGGAAGCGCCGCCCGCGGTCCGCGGCGATTCGGCCGGCGGCAATGTCACCAAGGAAATCACCCTCGACAACGGCCTCAAGGTGCAGGCGCCGATTTTTATCAAAGAAGGGGAAGAAATTCTTGTGAATACGGAGACGGGTGAGTACGGCGGACGAGCTTCTGAATAGCAAACACCTGACATTTGACATGTAACATTTGACACCGCACATTTGGGTAATTGATCTCAATCAGGAGTCGGATGTCAAGTGTCAAATGGAAGAACGGCCCGGAGAGAGACTCTGGGTTTTTGTTTGAAAAAATCGAAAAACAAGGTACAATGAAAGAAATTTTCTACTATGCGTCGAGAAACCGGCATGGGGATTGGCGGCGTTGTGTCTGAACGGCCAAGGCGGCGATCACCCGAACAGGAACAATCAGAACGTGAGCGTCAGTTCCAGGGGAAAGGCTTTGAACTTTTGGCAGCGCTTGGCGTAGCCGAACGAGAGGGCGGCCAGACGATGGTTGATATTGACCGACTCCAAGATCTTACCGATGAAGCCGTCAAGTATGATGGTAATAAGCACTATCGTTTTTTGACTCGCAAAGGGGTTCGCGATATCCATAGGGTCTCGCCGATTGCCAGGGAGCTCTTCCGGGACTATGGCGATTTGTACCATGGTGACATCACGACATTTCTTTTTTTGCTCTTTAAAAATCAAAAAGTGAATAGCTGGCAAGAGGTGGAAGCGTGGCAGGCGGCGGGCGCTTCCGGCGAACCGCCGGAGCCGAAGCCCCTGTTTTATTTGCCGGAAAATACCGAGGCGGCATTTGATATTGAAAAAATTAAGTCGGCCGAGTTTCACCTGGGCTTGTGGGAGGTGGGTACAAAAAATAATTTGATTCGCCGTGCCAACGCCGATTATTCGCCCCTCGAGCCCGGGGTGCCTTTTAAAGAGGCCGCGCTCGCTTGCGCCATCTATCACCCGAAGTATGGCAATGGCGAACGGGACGAACACGGACGCCTGATCGTCACCTACAAACAGGAACGGCGCAACGAGGACAAGACCGGACAACCAAATTCGAGAAGAAGAATCACGCAGGGTTGGATAGAGACAAAAGAAAACTTTCGTGGCGGTCAGCAGCTCCGCCTCGATGGCGAGCGTATTCAATCCCCGCGTTTGTTTCTCGAAAAAGGCGGCTTTCCTCATCTCACCAAAAAAGATTTGTTGCGCCCCACCGACTTTGAAGTCACGAGCGGCGAAACGACGCTCTTGTTCGGAGAGGCACGAAATGTAGGATCATCGGGAAGTGTGACGATCGAGGGCGCGCGGTATCACATCGGCAGAAAATATGGCCGAGAACCCCACAAAGTATATCGAATTTCGGATCGGCAGGCGGCGATCTGTAAAATTGAAAATGGAGAGGAGAGAATCGTAGTCACGTTTACGCTCAAAACGCCAGATGATTTGGCCCGTGCCATCGAAACCGGCGACACCGGCATTGCCGTGTGGCGGAGCGCGGGCGGGAGCGGCTATTTCGATATCCCGCGTGATTCATTCACGATTACGCCGTATGATGAGGCCTCACAATCGGTGTTTACCGTCCCCGGCGAAGGTGCGCCGGAAAATATCGGACCAGAAGAATTCAAAAAATTTGAGGCAGTAAAAAAGGAAGTGGTCCGCGAGACCGGAGTGTCGCTCGAGTTTCTGTCACCGCGTGAGCGCTGGTCATTTTTGCGGCAATATGAGGCGGCTGGTACCGGGGGTAAGAAAAAAACTTTGCGCTTCATAAAGATGTACGGTGAATCCGGCATAACGACTTTTTTGGCCAATGAATTCGACCCACAGGCTTCAGGAGAAATTCGCGCGCTGGGCGAAGGGAAACTACTGCCGATGCCGGAAGCGCAAAAAATCTTCGATGACTATGCAAAAATTGTCCGCTTTGCGGGCGAGTTCTATGATATAGTTTTGCCCCGGGTGTGTTTGGTCACGCCGCAGTTCGACGCCGACGCGTTCTTCCGGAGCATGGTAGAGCGGGCCGGCCAATTTTTGCATTATGCATATGAGGCCGCGCACCGGGGAGCGGCATCATACGATGACATGCTTCGCGAAATAAAAAAAGAACAGCGGGGCTTATCGCTCACGAATTGCCGCGACGCGGTGGTCTCTTCGGCCATTATTGACCTCGTCAATCAAATCGGCGATGTCGAGACCAGGACGGTGCTCGACGATGCCTACCGCGGCACGCAGGATGTGGAGCTTAAAGGGTATCTGGCGCGAGCGCGGAGCTTTATTACGCCGGGCACGGCTGATGCCGGCGCTGTCAGGGATCTCAATGATTTTTATAGCCACCAGATTCGATTTGAGACGTACAAACTCAATGAAAAAATGGAGCGCGCGGAAGCTGATATGCTCCTCAACTATATCGGCGAGGATTCGCGCGCGCTCGACCTCGGCTGTGGCGCTGGCCGGCATCTTTTGCCGCTTCGGGCGGCCGGGCTCCACGTCTCTGGTCTCGATTATGCCAAGCGGCATGTCGAGATGTTACATCGCGATTTTCCCGGCATTCCGGTACGGCAGGGCGATTGGAAACAAACGCCGTACAAAAATCGTTCGTTTGATGTGGTGTACAGCCTCGGCAGAAATATTTTGCATGAAACCCAATTGCCGGAGCAGTCACGACTGTTTCATGAGGTGAATCGCCTGCTTCCGATAGGCGGGACGTTTGTCTTTGATATTCCGGATAGAACGGCTGGCAATTACAAAAAATTGGTTGAAAAATATGCCGATGTCATGAAAAAACGCGGCATAAAAAATTCACGGTACGGATTGGTGTACGATTCGCCGGATGGGAAAAATTTTATGACACGGTATGTGTATGGCTACGCCGACATTCTGGCGCTCGCCGAGGCGAACGGGTTTATGGTGGAAGAAGTAAAAAAGAAAGAACTCAAAAATGACCACGGCGACGTGAACATGTACTTTACGCTCAAAAAAGTTGCCGACGTTGCCGATCAAGATGGTACGCGCGGCTCTCGTGACAGCGAAAAACGTTTGGCTTCGGTCCAGGCGAGCTGAAAAAAAGTTTTCATGGTGGTATACGTGGCCGGGCTATCCATAATCACCCCGACCATTTCTTTTGAGCTAAAAGAAATAAAGGCGATCTGGTTCGTGCCATAGAGATCGATTTCCATGTCAATCGGAAATTTGCTCTGCGGCACCACGATGGTTTCCCGGAGCGATTCTGTGTCATGTCGGTGGTAACATTCTGTCTCACTACTGCTCGAGGCGATTACTTGCGCCTCGATTTTTTTTGCGACGCGCTCCTTCACGTAGACATTGTCCAGCCACTCTTTGAGTGATGGCTCGATAGCTG
>CAYHTX010000014.1:0-12504 GCA_964359615.1 uncultured Gammaproteobacteria bacterium
TCAAGAACCAATACATCGGGACTGTGCCGGATGATATTATGAGAGGCGGCAGCGTCTACGGACTCCCGCTCGCGTTCGATACCATGGCGATTTACTACAATAAAACACTGCTCGATAAATCCGGTGTCCCGCTCCCGCCTGCGACCTGGGAAGAATTTTTGGATGCAGTCAAAAGATCAACGCGCTTTGATCGGGATGGCAATATCATCCAGTCGGGCGTGGCGCTCGGGACAGGGGAAAATGTCGAATACGCCTTTGATCTCCTGTCGCTCCTTATGCTCCAGAACGGGATAACGCTCGCACGCGGGAGCAGCGTCGCCTTTGCCGAGGGACTCCAGGATCGCAATCTCGTCCGTCATCCGTCGCTCGATGCGCTCCGTTTTTATACCGATTTCGCGCGGCCGACGAAAGAGATTTATAGCTGGAACGAGGGGATGGGGAAGGCCTTCGAATCATTTGTCCGCGGCAAATCTGTCTTTTATTTCGGTTTTGCCTATGACCGGGCGCGGATCAAAGCCGCTTCGCCGCAGCTAGTTCTCGAGACTATCCCCATTCCCCAGCTAAACCCCGAGGCGCCGGTTAATGTCGCGAACTACTGGATCGAGGGCGTAGTCAAAAAGTCGAAACATCAGGACGAGGCCTGGGATTTTGTCCGGTTTATCACCGCACCCGGGAATGTGAAAGCGTATACGGAGAAGACGCTCCAACCGAGTCCGCTCCGGGTCCATGTTAAAGAGCAGAGCGAGAACGAAGCGTTGGCACCGTTTTCGAGGGCGGTGCTCAACGCGACGAACTGGTATCGCGGACGCAAATACACCGCGGCGGAAAAAGCCTTCCGTGATCTTATCGCGAACTACCTCCGGCCGGCGCCGGACAGCGACGAGAAATTTAAGCGCGATGTCGCCTCGGTCATCCAGGCGGCGGCAGTGGTGCAGCAGACGATGTAATTTTGCATTTTATGGGTGAGAACTTGTACAACAACGCACGCGGACTTCTTTTCGGATGGTTGGCGCTCGTTTTTTTATTTTTTCCAGGCAACGTCTTTGCCGCCGAGTCGTGTTGTATCGTGAATACTTATTTTAAAGCATCGAGAACTGCGCCGGAGGAACCTAGAAAAACTACCTGTAAGATTATTAACGAAGCGGAGCCGTGTACAACTTTGCGAGAGGGTGATGAACAGTGCGGGGATATCGTCATCAATACCCGCAGAGACGAAGTGAGAGATGGTAGTTGTTTGATAACGACTCGCACAACAGTTGAATGTACTCGCTATGTTGAGTGCACTTCTGCCTTGGAAAGTCTCCAGGACTGCTCGATCTTCAACGGCAACGAAGTGGACTGTCGCAACACAAAAAATTGTTTCCCACTGAGCCGAAAGTGCCTGGGGAGGTTTGACCGCGAGATCTGCGGGACACTTCCCAAGGAATACTGCGGGACAGAAGCCGGCGCGAAGCCGTCAGCCTGCAGTTGGGTCGTACAAGGCGATGGAGGAGCCTGCGTCACGGCGGTCGAGGAAGCGGTGTCGCGCAATTATGCCGATCATGGCGGCATATTGACTCCCTGCGCCTATGCCGGCAACTGCCGCGACGTGAATGACATCGTGTTGGTCGCCGTGAAAGGCGCGAAGGAAGTGTTTAAGTGGATCGCGTCATTCGCCTTTGTCTTTTTTGTCTTTGGCGGGGTGACATTCATCCTTTCGTTCGGGAACGCAGAAAAGGTGAAAAAGGGTCAGGATATGCTCCTCGCGGCTGTGATCGGGATCATTATTTCCTTCGGGGCATTTCTCCTCATTGATTTTATTTTGGATACTCTTCAGGTCACCGGGCCGTTTCGCGGCATCGGGGGCTAATGCTCGTCGTATGAAACACCTTTCTTTTTTTCTGGCAGCGATTTCACTCTTTGGTTTTTTCATGAGTGCGGGCGAGGTCTCGGCCTACGCCTGCAAATACGTCGTCCAAGGGAACGAACGGTGCCACGAGATACCGGAGACGGATGACCCAGTCACCGCTGCCGAGGCCAGCGATATCTGTGCCAACACCTGTTCAGAGGAAACGTGCGATAGCGGATTTGAAGTTATTGATTCCTGCGGCCAGCGGGAGGTGACGGTTCCGACCACCAACCTCGATCCGCCGCTTCAGTTCACTGGAAAAGAAATTCCCGTAGTCCTCGGTCGGAGTCTGCAGGTCATCATCGGAAGCATCGGCGCGCTTACGTTCCTGGTGTTCGCCTACGGCGGATTTCTCTGGCTTACCTCCGGAGGCAACGAAGACCGGATCAAGACCGGGACGCAGGCCATGCTCTGGTCAGTCATCGGCATCCTTGTTATTTTTAGCAGCTACATCATCCTCCGGACACTCATTGCCGGGCTGACGACGTAACGGGTATCCACACCCGCGTTGTAGAAACAGGGAAAATCCTGTACACTATGCTTACTATGCACATGCGCATCCTACGACGAAAGGGGGTGAGGATATGAAATGGATTACAACCCTACTCAAGAAGAATTTGGTGGTCAGTCTCGTGACCGTGCTCGCAGTCGGTCTCGTGGTCGCCTCACCTGTTTCCGCAGAGGATGTGACTACCGTGGTGCCGGACGACACATTCGGTCTCGACGCGTTTGAGACGAATACTGACCTTGGCACCAATGACCTCGTGACGACGGTCGCGGACATCATTGACGTCGCGCTCGGCATCCTCGGTGTCATCGCCGTTGTGATCGTGCTCGTTGGCGGTTTCAAATGGATGACGGCCGGCGGGAACGAAGACAAAGTCGGCGAAGCCAAGAAGACGATTTTTGCCGGTATTATCGGCCTCATCATCGTGCTTTCAGCCTTCGCGATCGCGAGATTTGTCGTTGACAATCTCTCAGAAGCGACCGGCACTGGCCCGGGCATCGATGAACTCCCGGAGGAAACAGTCGGTGGCTAATGTTGTTTTAGATGGACTCGTGCGGGTGCTCTCTGGTCTCAGAGGGCACCCCAGTCCAGTCACGGGATACAGGTTTCATCTCTCTGGTCATACGACTCGGGAGATGAGTCCTCTATCATCCGGTATGACAACAGAAAAAAAATGGCGCGTGCACTTCGTATCTCTGTTCCTCCCGCTTCTCATGCTAAGCGCGGTTTTTTTTGTTTGCTTGCCAGCCGAGGCCGAGGATCTCCTCGGGATCGAATACGGCCAGTATAGCGGCCTTTCGGACACCGATCCTCGGGTGACGGTGCCGCGTATCATTAATGCGATTCTCGGACTCCTCGGGACCGTGGCGACGGCGCTCATCGTCTACTCAGGGTTTCTCTGGCTCACGTCCGCCGGCAATGAAGATAAAATCACGACGGCCAAGAAAATTTTGTGGACCTCGGCGGTCGGACTCATCATCATCATGATGTCCTACGCGATTACGCGGTATGTGGTCCGGGAGGGTTATCAGGCGACCACCGGCGGCCGCTACGAGAATAACCAGTTCGGGCCGATTAATTGAGTATGCAGCGTTTCTCCTTGCGTACCCTGCTTTTCACGGTGTTCGGCCTCTGGGCATTTCTTTCTACACCGGCGTTGGCGCTCGCCATTGGCGAGCAGTACAGGGGCAATAGTTTTGGCTTGAAGAATGTGTTTCAGCGGCCAGAGGACAAGCAATTATTTGTCGGCTCGGCAGAAGTGGATGCGCGTGCTGCCGGAAGCGGCGTGACGCCACTCCCGCGAATCGTGGGGCAGGTCATCTCAAACATCCTCGCGCTCATCGCCATCGTGTTCTTTATTCTCATGCTCTACGCCGGCGTCCGCTGGATGACGGCGCGCGGGAATGAAGACCAGGTCAAATCGGCCGTCACCACGATCTATGCGGCGATTATCGGGATGATCATCGTGATGGGGGCGTATGCGCTCACGAATTTCGTGACCGGCAGTCCGCAAAATCAGTGTAGCGTTGATTCTCTCGACGATTGCACCGGCGCGCGGCCGAATTCGGCCTGTGGCAGCGGCGGAACGTGTGCCGCCATCGGTGGACAAGGGGGCGATAGTAAGCTACTCTGTGGGTGTGTGGTGCCTGAGCAGAGCGGCGAGAGCGGCCTGCCTGGTTCAAATGTACAAGTGACTCCTGGGAGCTGTGTAGATGTTACTGGGTGTGAAGATCAAGGAGAAGGGTTTTGTGATGCCGATGATGAGTGTTATTTTGACGAAGCCCTTGACGTATGTCGCTACCGGAATATTACATGTCGACAATATGATAATAACCGTGATACTTGTATTTTGAATGGCGTTGTTGAGACAGAGACTATTTGTGAGTGGCAGCCGAGGTAAGTTTGAGATAGTTAATGAAAAAATTGTGCTTACAAAATCATTCAAACAGACTTTTGCGCTTTTTTCCCTCGTTCTTCTTTTTGGATTCGGTCTATTCATGAATACGACCCGCGCCGCAGACGTCGGCTATGGTCTCGAAGACACCGCTGATGCAGCCGGACTGCGCGGTGACATTTCTCTGCCAGATTTGATCGGAAATGTGATCGGCACCGGCCTGTCCATGATCGGCGTCCTGTTTTTTATCCTCATGGTCTACGGCGGATTTCTCTGGATGACGGCGCACGGCAATGAAGACCAGTCGAAAAAGGCGTTTGACACGATTATCGCGGCGACGATCGGGATCCTCGTGGTGATTGCGGCATACGCGATTACAAGATTTGTGTTTGAAAGTACGACTGGAGCAAAACAGTGCACGTATACTGAGTCTGCTGGCACCACCTGTCGCGATCGGGATATTCATGGGAATCTCTGCGATGATGCCGACGTTATCACTAACGAGACGCTCTGCGCGAGTTTACGTGACTGTTGCGTATGGCAATAAATACCGTAATGAATCCCGGATATCGTATCACCGCCGCCGTGTTTTTCCTCTTGGCCATAGCGCTGGCTTTTTTGCCACATGCTGTTTCGGCTGCGAGTTATAACTACAATAACTCGGGTGATTTTTTGAACCAGGCAGTAGGACCGACTGGCATCAACCAGGGCGACGTGACCGCAGTCACCGGAAATCTCATCAATCGCGCGCTCCTCATCGTCGGCCTGGCGTTTTTTGTCCTCATGTTTTACGGCGGGTTTCAGTGGCTGACCGCCCGCGGCGGAGAAGATCAGATTACGAAAGCAAAAAATATTATCATCGCAGCCGTCATCGGCATCGCGGTCATCGTCGGGGCTTATGCTATCACCGCCTTTGTGACTGGTCAGGCGGTGCGTTCCGGACAGGCTGGATAAAATCAATTCGATTACTCTATATGAAATTTATCTCTCACACCCTTCTTAGTATCGTTCTCGGCCTCGTGATCGTCCTCCCCGCACATGGCGCTAATCTCGGCGATGCCATCCCGAATCTCGAAAATGTTTCCAGTCGCGCCGGTACCACTGAGGGGAGTCTCGAGACCGTTGTCGGACAAATTATCAATGGAGCGCTCACGCTCGTCGGCCTCATTTTCATGATCCTCATGGTCTATGCCGGGTATCTGTGGCTCACTGCCCAGGGTGAAGAAGATCCGATCAACAAGGCAAAGAAGATTATCACTGGATCCATCATCGGTCTCATCGTCGTCTTGTCCGCGTACGCGATTACCTTTCTCGTCACGAGTCGGCTGGGGGCTGGTGTTCCAGAAACTCCACAAGAACCTCGCTCGGGAGCTGGATGTTGTCTCTATGAGAATAATCCTCCTCTATGGGTGGAAACCGAAATGGCTTGCTCAGCGCATTGTGGCGGACAGGCGGTTGATGAAAATGTGTGCCAATTTTTGCAAGATTACAGCGAGGCTGAGTGCTATTAGGAAGATTATTTATTGCCTATCTATGGTATGAGAAAGATTTTTTTTCTTGCAGCATTTGCCTTTCTTTTCTCGGGCAGTCTGCAGGCGCCAGTTCATGCCATTAACCTTGGCTTAGACCGAGCCAGCGATGCGGCCGTCGAGGCGGGGTATAGTTACCAAACCAACGAAACTACTTTTGCCGAAACGCTCGGTGTTGTCGTTCGCACCGCGCTCTCGTTTATCGGCGTCATCGCGCTCATCCTCATGGTCTACGCCGGCTATCTCTGGATGACCGCGCGCGGCGATGAGACGAAAGTGGACAAAGCCGTCGAGATCATCCGCTCCACGATTATCGGACTCGTCATCGCGACGGCGGCCTTTAGTATTACCGGGTTTGTTCTCCCGCGGATTTTGAATAAAACCTCAGGTCCGGTGACCGGCCCGATTGACGGTGACGGCAACCTTGGTACAGGCTCCACGAGCAATGTCTGCTACTGGTCAGGGTCGCCAACGGACGGGTCGCCGGCAAGTGCTGGACCATCGAGCGGCAGCCAAACTGACCAGCCTGAGAGTAATACTCCGGAAGGCTGTGCCGCATGGTGTTGCGATCGAGCCGGTGCGCTCGATGTTCAGGTTGAAGAATGTCTCTTTAATGGTCAACCGATTAGTCCTCGATGTTAAATTATGAAGCGCCAACTTTTCCTTGCTGGAGGTATCGTCGTTGGACTCTTTCTGCTGACTGCTCCTGCCTTCGCCACCGATCTCAGCGGTCAGGTCATGGATCAGGTGAATCAGGGAGCGCGTGCCGGCGGGCTCGGCATGGCGCAGGATCCGCGTCTCATTGCCGCGTCGCTCATTAAAGTCCTTCTCGCGACCGTCGGCACCGTGTTTTTTGTCCTCATGCTCCTCGCCGCGTATTGGCTTATTACCGCGCGCGGGGAGGAAGAAAAAGAAAAAAAAGCGCTCGATACGATTCGCCGGTCAGTGATCGGACTCATTATCATTCTCGTCTCGTACGGTATCGTCACTTTTGTCGGGAATAAAGTGCAGGATGCTGTGAATCTCGAGCTTGATTCAAACAATCCGGCGCTTCGCGCCTTTGACGAGGCGAATTAAGTGTTATGTCGCTGTCACTCTTTGGGAAACAACGCATTCTCCGCATCGTCGTCTTGAATTTTCTCATCGCTCTCTGTTTCGTTCCCCGTCTCGTCGCTGCGGTGACCGATTATCGCACCGATATTCAGGGCCAGGCCGATGCGTTTATCAATCCGGGTGGCGAGCCTCAGATCGAGGAAATTTATGATGTCCGGCTGATCGCGGCGCGCCTGGTTCGATACGGCATCGGCATCGTCGGCACGCTGTTTTTGGCTTATGCCGTATATGCCGGATATCTGATACTCACCTCGCGCGGCCAGGAGGAGCCGCTCACCAAGGCCAAGAATACGCTCCGGACTGCAATCATCGGCATTATCGTGACTCTGTCAGCTTACAGCCTTACGGTCCTGGCTGGCCGGATTTTTGATCTGACTCAGGAACCAAGCGAGGGGGATTGTTTCGGCATCGAGGGGGTTGACTGCAATGTCGGCTCTGGCAATCAAAATACCTATCGCAACCCTGATCCGCTGCGGTAGCGGCATTTGCCTTATTCTCCAGTCGGTCTTTGGCCGGCTTTTTTCATACCCCGTTTCGCCTAGGCGGACTGCGTGGGTCCTGATATCCGGGAGATGACAGTTCTGAGGATAATCTCAGCCGCCGTTTTCTCGCTCGGAGCGGCGGCTCGGGACCTGGTTTGCCACTTCGCGGTTTCGAGGTAATAGAGGAGATCCAGCGCCGAGCGCGGAGCGACGCCGTGGCCGTGATCGAGAATATATTGCACGTTGTGCTCTTCCTGGCCCGGGATGGGGTCGATCGCGATGATGGGCTTCCCGAGCGCGATGCATTCGGTCGTGGTAATGCCGCCGGGTTTCGTAATAATAAGATCGGCTCGCTGCATGTATTCGTGAATCCGGTCAGTCCAGCCGACGACTTTGAGATCGATATGCCCCGGCGGCGTGATGGCCCGGAGGCGGTGTTCCAGGCGGTTGTTTTTTCCGGCAATCGCGGCAATCGCGAGTGGTTTTTTGCTCTGAAACATCGTTTCGAGCAGGCGGTCAATATGCGTGAGGCCCTGCCCGCCGGAGAGGAGGAGTACCGCCGTCACAGACGGTTTTTTTTGGTCTGTATTCAAGGGCTTCTCATAAAACGCCGGATCGATCGGGATCCCTGAGATGACCACGCGTTCGGCCTCCACACCGTGGTGCAGGAGTTTCCAGCGCATTTTGTCCGTGGCTACGAAATATGTCCTTACATTCGGCACGATCCAGAAGTAATGGAGGTCGTAGTCAGTCACAACGAGCGACACGCCGGGCATATTTTTCTTTCGGTCGTTTGTGATCATGTCGCCAGGGAGCGCATGGGTCGCGATGATGTGGTCAGGCGCAAAAGCTTCGATGAATTTATAGAACGCGCTGGCATTCAGACGTCGCAGCGTTTTCGTGAGACGTCCAAATCGTGCTCGTACGTTCTCGGTATTGCTTTTTTTATAAAGAAATCCCCACAGCTCCGGCACATTTTTAATCATGAGTTCGTACGAGTCAACGATCGCCCGTTTCATGGGCGCGGTCACGTAGTCCATCATGTCGATGTGTTCGACTGTGGCACCTGGATACTTTTGGTCTGCCGTTTTTTTGATCGCCTCGGCCGCGCGCACGTGTCCGGCGCCGGCCGAGAGCGAGATGACGAGGAGGCGGGGCATTTGAAGGAATTTTTTTAGAACTGTTGGAAATGCCGTTCGGGGTGGCCAACGGGAATTGAACCCGTACTGCGAGAGCCACAATCTCGCGTGATAACCATTTCACCATGGCCACCCCGCTCGGCACTTCTTCTGTCGAAAGACGCGAACACACTATATATGTTTTTTGCGGTTCTGTCAATCCGAGACGCTCGGGTTATCCGCTTACCTATGGTATACTAGAGGCACGTTTTGTATGATTCACGACATTTTTTTTCAGGTGAGCGTCCTTCTCGGGGTGACGGCGGCTATTGCCGTCATTGTCCGCGCGCTTCGGCAGCCGCTTCTCGTCGCCTATATTCTCGCCGGCATTATTTCCGGACCGATTCTCCTTGATTTCATTGAGGGGAATGATGAAGCGTACCGCGTGTTTTCTCAGTTTGGCATCGTCCTCCTGCTGTTTGTCCTTGGACTTAGCCTTAATTTTCAGTACCTGAAAAAAATCGGGAAAGTGGCCGTGGTCGCCGGGCTGGGGCAGCTCGTTTTGACCGCACTCCTCGCCTATCTCCTCCTCGCTTCATTTGCCGTGCCGTTTTTTTCTGCCCTCTGGCTCGGGTTTGCAATGACATTCTCGAGCACGATTATTGTCACGAAACTGCTGAGTGATAAAAAAGACACGGAGTCCGTTTACGGGCGTTACACCATCGGTCTCATGCTCGTCCAGGATGTGATCGCGATCATAATGATGCTCTTTATCACCTCTCCCGCTCACGGCGCAGCATCGCTCGCGCTCTTTACCGGCGTGCTCATCGTGAAGGCCGGCGTGCTCGTCGCCTGCATCTATTTTCTCGCCAAGTTTCTGATTCCGTTTCTCCTCGACCATATCGCGGCCTCTGCGGAGTTTCTTTTTTTATTTACGCTCGCCTGGTGTTTTGGCATCGCTGCCCTGGTCCATGCCTTCGGTTTTTCTCTCGAGATCGGGGCGATCATGGCCGGACTCTCACTCGGCTCTTCCCCGTATCAGCCGGAGATCTCGAGCCGGATTCGCCCGCTCCGGGATTTTTTTCTCATCATGTTTTTCATCATCCTCGGGAGCCAGATGGATCTGTCATCGTTTGAGGCGGCGCTCATTCCCGGACTCGCGCTTTCTGGCTTTGTGCTCCTCGTGAAGCCGCTTATTCTCTACGTGGTATTCCGGCTCATGAGATTTACTCGCCGGAATTCTTTTCTCGTCAGCACAACCGGAGCGCAAGTCAGCGAGTTCGGGTTCATCCTCCTCGTCGCTGGCGCGCTCGGGAACGGGGAGCGGGCGATGTTTACCATTGTCGCGCTCGTCACGATTTTTATTTCATCCTACCTGATCACGTACAATGAGCAGATCTATCGTTTTTTTCTGCCGATGTTCTCTTTCCTCGGCCGGGACCGCTATCAGCAGCAGGAAGACGACGTGCCGGTCTATGATGCCTGGGTTATCGGCTACCACCGCATGGGCTGGAAGATTTGCGAGACCTTGCGCCAGCAAAAAATTTCCTTCGCGGTCATTGATTTTAATCCCGAGATCGTTAAATTTCTCAAGGCTGAACGGATTCCCGTGTATTTTGGCGACGCGGCTGACGTGGAATTTCTCTCCGAGCTCCCGCTCGCCGAGGCGAAACTCGTCGTCTCGACCATCCCCGAAGTCGATGATCAGTTTACGCTCATCCGCCACGTGCGGGGGCGTACCAAAAAAGGTCATATCATTGCGAATCTCTCAGAGATGAAATACGTGAAGGACGTCTATGCCGCCGGTGCTGACTACGTCATGATGCCGCACCTCCTTGGCGGATACCGGATCTCCGAGATTCTGCGTGGCAGAGCGCTCTCGCGGCGTGTTTTTCGGAAGCTCCGTGATGAGCAGGAGAAAGAGATACACCTGCGCATCCTCGCGAACGCGCATGATTAAATACGAAAGACGAGCCGTGTGTGGCTCGTCTTTTTGAGACTGAGGAATGGGGGCGCGCTATTTTCCGATGCGTTCAAACGCCCGCAGGACCTCGAGCGGGATGGCGAAGATGACGGTATTCGATTCGTCAGAGCTAAGGTCGTTGATTGTCGAGAGGGTTCGGAGATGAAGTGCGCCCGGCGAGGCCGAAAGGACTTCAGCGGCCTTGGCGATATTTTCCGCCGCAATGAGTTCTCCGCTCGCTTTGATGATGACGGATCTTTTCTCGCGCTCTGCCTCAGCCTGTTTCGCGATCACCCGTTGCATGTCGTCGGGAAGAATCACGTCTTTCAGTTCGACACTTTCGACTTTAATTCCCCAGGGGTCAGTGGCCTTGTCCACGATTTCCTGGATTCGCTGCGCGGCCGCGTCGCGATTCGCGAGGAGCTGGTCGAGTTCCATCTCACCGACGACGTTCCGCATCGTCGTCTGCGCGAGCTGGGACACGGCGTACCAGAAGTTTTCCACTTCCAAAATGGCTTTGGAAGCGTCCGACACCTTGTAGTAGATGACGGCGTTAATTTTTGCCGATACGTTATCGCGCGTAATAGCTTCCTGGAGCGGCACATCCACCGCCTTGGTGCGGATGTCCACTTTCGTCATGCTCTGGAAGATGGGGAGAATAACATGCCAGCCCGGGCCGAGGACTGCGCGATATTTCCCGATTTGGAATTTGACTCCGCGTTGATACTGGTTGACCTGCCGAATGCTCGCGAGGAGGATGATCCCGACGAGAATGAGGAGGGTGATGCCGGCGCCTTGCATAGAGTAGTGTATTAAAAATGAGAGATGGATTGATATGAAGACTAGCGGACGTAGCCGTTTTTGTCAAGTTCGCACATGGCAGATGCTTTGTGTCCCCGGCAAGAATCGAACTTGCATTGGCGGATTAGAAGTCCGCAGTTCTATCCATTGAACTACGGGGACAAAACTGTTTCAGTATAGATGTCTCATGCCTGTCTGTCAATCATTGCCCCGGCCTTTGCCGTGAAATTTTTTATGAATATTGCGCAGCTCGCGGTCCGTGATATGCGTATAGATCTGGGTGGTAGTGATCGAGGAGTGGCCGAGCATGGTCTGGACGCTCCGGATGTCGGCGCCGTTTTGGAGGAGGTCGGTCGCGTACGAGTGGCGGAGCGTATGCGGCGTGACCGGCTTCGTGATGCCGGCGGCCTTAGCATACTTTTTAACTATGCGTTCGATGGAGCGCGGAGTGAGCGGTGCATCGTCGGCTTCGAGCTTTCTCCCGCCTTTTGGGGCGCTTTTGGCAATTTTTAGTTTCGAACTTGATTTGTGAACCTTATCATGCGAGATGAAGAGATGCGGGTTCATGTCGCCCCGCACCTCGAGATATTTTTTGAGCCAGTATCTGGCCTGTTCTGACAAAAAAACCACGCGCGTTTTTCTTCCTTTTCCGGTGACAGTGAACTCGTCTTTTCCAATATTCACGTTCTCTTTTTTGAGATTCGCGAGTTCAGACACGCGCAGTCCGGTCGAAAACAAGAGTTCGAGGATAGCCTTGTCTCGGTATTTGATTCGGTCGGCGTCTGAGATCCGGCCGCTCTCGTCCTCTTTTTTTCCTCGTCCGCGCGGGGCGGTGAGCGGGGCTTCGAGGAGACGGTTCAGGTCGCTCCCTTCGAGAAATGATACATCGCGGTCCGGCATTTTCATGAGCTCGATTTTCTCGGCAGCGATCGTCGTCACGTCACGCTTCGCCAGATATTTAAAAAACGAGCGGAGAGCGATGAGGTGGTAGTTCTGGGTATTTTTTTTGAGCGGGTCGCCGTGGACGTCGGCCAGGCGGTTTAGCCATAGGCGGTATTGCCGAATTTTTTCCGCCTCAATGGTTGCCGGTTTTTTGTCGCCAAACCATTCAATAAATCGCCCGATATAAAATTCGTAGTTGCGGAGTGTCTGCTGACTGCGATTTTTTTCGATTTCGAGATGTTCGAGAAATTCGCGGAGATAGATGG
>CAYHTX010000015.1:0-12489 GCA_964359615.1 uncultured Gammaproteobacteria bacterium
GCCATGTTGCCGAAATAGAGTTCGTGGAGCCGCATGCCGTTCCACTCCCAGCCGAAGCGGCGTTTGAGTTCAGCATATTCGCCCGGGCCCATCGTGCCATCTTCATGTAATTTTTTTAGCCGCTCCAAAAACGTATTGGTATTTTTTACGTACCCCTCGTAGAGCGTGAAATGATTCTTGAGGAGCGTGTCGCTGAATCCCGGCGTGCCGAGGAGACGGTCGAAGTTGATTGGTTGGAACATATTTTTAGAAAATAGTAAATAGAAAGTAGAAAATAGAATTTGTTTTTTTACTGTTTTGGAAAAAGAATAAAAAGTGGAAAGTAAAATACTTTTTGCTACTTCTTAAGGAAATTATTAAGAATTTTCATTACTTCTTGTATAAGTTTTTCTGCCTCTTGGTATTCAAAGTCAGGGAAAAGCTCTTTTGCTACTTCAATTTGGCTTTCAAGCTCCGAGCCTGACCCAAATGCTATTGCCAAAAATTGATCCTTTTCCTTTTGATTAAATCGGTGATAGCTTTCAGCAATGTTGGATGATATTGATATTGCCGCTCGACGCATCTGATTCGTTAGTCCGTACTGTTCTGATTTAGGAAAATTTTCTGTGATCCGATAAATAATGACTGCAAGCTTTTTTGCTTTTTGCCAGACAATGAGATCGCGAAAAGATTTTGTTAACATACCCTCCAACATTCTATTTTCTACTTTCTACTTTCTACTTTCTATTTTCTTTTCTCAAATCTTCCCCACGAGTCCCATCCCGGGCTTGAGCGTCGCGGCGCCCGGCGTCCAGCTCGCGGGACACACCTCGCCGCCGTTGTCGCGGACATACTGCGCGGCCTGGAGCTTGCGCAAGAGTTCCTTGGCGTTCCGGCCGATACTATTATCATGCATCTCGACCGCTTTCACAACGCCATCAGGGTCAATGATCATTGTGGCGCGGAGCGACAGCCCCTCATCAGGGAGATATGTCCCGAGCATCTTTGAGAACGTGCCACCAGGATCAGCGGCCATCGGGTAGGTGATTTTCGCGATCGAGGGCGACTGGTCATGCCAGGCCTTGTGCACGAACACCGTGTCGGTCGAGACGCTCACGACTTCGGTATTGATTTTTTGAAATTCGCTGTAGAGGTCGGCCATCTCGACGAGTTCCGTCGGACAGACGAAGGTAAAATCCGCCGGATAGAAAAAAAGAATCAGCCACCGGCCGCGGTAGTCGGCGAGTTGCAGACTCGTGTCCTTTCCAGCCTGAAAGACCTTGAGCGTAACATTCGGCATGGTTTGGCCGACGAGCGGTCGGTCGGTACGGAGCTGTTCCATAGAGGATGTTTGACCCCTCCCTGGCCCTCCCCTCTGAGGGGAGGGATTGAGAGTAGCGTTTAATAAGATGAATAAACTCCCGAATCTAGCGGGGCGCAATTGTTTGTTCTTTCATATATGGTATAATCACCGAGCGAGCGTGTCAAGCCATTTTTTTGATCTCTGTCTTTTATGTTTGAGCTTATCACGATCGGCGATACCACGACCGATGTTTTTCTCGACATCACCGAGGAAGGGCACACGATGTGCAAAAAAAATAATACGGACTGCCAGATTTGTTTTCCCTACGGGGCGAAAATTCCGGTCAAGCATATCGCGACCGTCCACGGCGCAGGCAATGCCGCGAATGTCGCGATCGGCGCAGCCCGGCTTGGCCTTAGAACCGCGATCTATACCGTACTCGGGGGCGATGACCGCGGACGTGAGGTTCGGTCTGTCTTCAAAAAAGAACACATCAGCCGAACATATGTGGTCGAGGATCGGAAAGGCAGCACCAATTATTCCACTATTCTCAATTACACCGATGACCGCACGATTTTCGCCTACCATGCCGAGCGCGTCTACCGGCTGCCGAAATTAAAAAAATCGCGCTGTGTATATTTTTCTTCCATTTCCGGCAATCACCTTGAGTTTCAAGCGTCGCTGCTCGCGCATGTAAAAGCAACAAAGACGCCGCTCGCCTTTAATCCGGGCAGCCGCCAGATGCGTCTCGGAGTTCGAGCGCTGATGCCCGTCCTCGCGGCCACAGAGATCCTCTTCGTCAATCGCGATGAAGCGATCATACTCGCCGGAAAAGGAACCATGCCGAAACTTTTTGAAAAACTTCATGCGCTGGGTCCGAGCATCGTGAACATCACTGACGGCGCGGCCGGCGCCTACGCTTCAGACAGGAGCGGCATCCATCACTGTCCCGTCGTTGACGTGCCGGTCGTGCAGCGCACCGGCTGCGGCGACGCCTATGCGAGCGGATTCATGGCCGCGTGGCTCGAGAAAAAATCGCTCCGAGACGCCATGTGCTGGGGGAGCATGAACGCGGCTGGGGTGATCCAGGCCGTGGGGTCGCATGCCGGGCTTCTCCGCCGGCATGAACTTGAAAAAGCCCTCCAGAGTCTGAAGTACGATCTGCCGACGCTCGTTCGCGGCTGACGCCTGGCCGGAAGGCGGCTGTCCACTTGTTCGGATCCGGCCGGCGTGCTATCCTGTAAGCCAGTCACTCGTTCTATAATTTTTTTTTCTATGCAAGACACCATGGGAAATGCAGTACCCGGGATGGGGAGTAACCGAACGTCGCCGCTCGCCGGCTTTTCACCGGCTCAGATTTTTGTGGGCGGCATTATTTCGGGCGTGCTGGTCTTATGCACCATCGGTTTTTTTATTCTCCTCAGCCTCGTCATGAAGGGCGGTGGATTTGCCGCGTTCGCAGCCGGGAACTCTGGTGGAAACGCTGCGCCGACTCAGCCCGCGCCATCGGCCGGCGCTCCGACCGCGGTGTCGGTCACGCCGGTTGACGAAAAGACGGATCATATTCTCGGGAGTAAGAACGCAAAAGTGACGCTGATCGAATATTCAGATTTCGAATGCCCGTTTTGCGGAAAATTTTATCCGACGATGAAGCAGGCGATCGAAAATTTTGAGGGAAAAATCCGTGTTGTCTACCGGCATTTCCCGCTGTCATTCCACCCTGAGGCGCAGCCGGCGGCCGAGGCCTCGGAGTGCGCAGCTGAGCAGGGCAAGTTCTGGGAATTTCATGACAAACTCTTCGAAAATCAGACGAGTCTCAGCGCCAGTTACTACGAACAGGTGGCAAAGGAGCTCCGGCTGAATGAAAGCAAATTCAAAGATTGCGTCGCGACGAACAAATACGCGGACAAGGTTCGAGCGCAAGCAGCGACCGCGAACACGACCGGACTCGAGGGCACGCCGCACACGCTCGTCGTCGGTCCGAATGGCGACATCACGGTCGTCGGCGGCGCACAGCCCTACAGCGCGCTCGAAGCGGCGATCAAGAAGTACGTGCAATGATTTGTTAATGATTTGTTTCAGGATAGATTGAAACACATTCCGAGAACCGAGGGGGAGCGCGAGGCTCCCTCTTTTCGTACCCAAAAAAACTTGCTATACTACAAGAAATTATCACGATGTGATATGCCGGTCAGCCATTTTCGGCCGGTTGGGGAAACGCCGCCAACTCCCGAAGACATCTGCCTTTTCGCCATGACCAACTTCCGTAATCAAATGCGGCGTTTTGGCATTAAAACCGATGACCGCCGCCGGCACATGTACATTATCGGCAAAACCGGCATGGGGAAGACCACCATGATGGAGAATATGGTCTTTCACGATATTTATGCCGGCCATGGCGTCGGGATCGTTGACCCGCACGGCGACTATGCGGAAAAAATTATTGACTATATTCCGGCGAAGCGCATCAACGATGTCGTGTACTTCAATCCGGCAGATATTGATTACCCGATCGGCTTTAATATTCTCGAAGTCACGAGCGAAGAGCAAAAGCACCTGGTCGCGGCCGGCCTCATGGGCATCTTCAAAAAAATCTGGCCGGACGTGTGGAGTTCGCGCATGGAATATATTTTGAATAACACCATTCTGGCGCTCCTGGATTTTCCGGGTACGACTCTCCTCGGAATCAACCGCCTCCTCGCCGATAAGGCCTACCGGCGAAAAGTCGTACGCAACCTGAAAGATCCGGTTGTCAAAGCCTTTTGGCAGAGTGAATTTGCGAGCTATTCCGAGAAATACGCTCAGGAGGCGGTGGCGCCGATCCAAAACAAGATCGGCCAGTTTCTCTCGGCGAGCGTGATCCGGAACATGGTGGCGCAGGTCAAATCCACGATCAACGTGCGCGACATCATGGATTCGCAGAAAATTTTTATCATGAACCTTTCGAAAGGCCGCATCGGAGAAGATAACAGCCGGCTTCTCGGCGGCATGCTCATTACCGAACTTCAGCTCGCGGCCATGGCGCGGGTGGACACACCCGAAGCGGAGCGGAGAGATTTTTTTCTCTATGTGGATGAATTTCAAAATTTCGCCACACCTAGTTTCGCCAACATTCTCTCTGAAGCCAGGAAATATCGCCTGAGCCTCATCATGGCGCACCAGTATGTGGCGCAGCTCGATGAAATCGTGGCTGACGCGGTTTTCGGGAACGTCGGCAGCATTATCTCCTTCCGCGTTGGCGGGGCAGATGCGGAGATGCTTGCGAAAGAATATATGCCGACCTTCATCGAAGAAGACATCGTGAATCTGGCGAAGTATCAGATATTTCTCAAACTCATGATTGACAGCGTTGCATCGCAGCCCTTTAGCGCTATGACGCTGCCGCCGATCGGGGCGCGGACCGGCAGCGCGGAAAAAGTGATAAAAGTGTCGCGCGAGCGCTACGCCAAGCCGCGCGCTTCGATCGAAGACAAGATCATGCGTTGGAGCGGGATGGGAGACCTCGAGCCGGATGAAGAGGGTGACATGCCTGAGGAGGAAATGAAAGAGAAAAAACCTGAGCCGTCGCGCGAGCGCACTCCCACCGAAAAGCCGCCGCAAAAGCCGACAGAGGTGACGGCCGTAGAGCCTTCGATCTCGCTCAAACAGCTCTTGCCAGAAAAAAAGGAGACAAGCCTTGCGCCTGAAGGAAAGCGAGAGACGGTGGGGGAGGAGCGGGTGTCGCTTCCGGCAACCCCCAAGTTGCCGCCTGAGAGAGAGATGCCGCAAATGCACAAGACCCCCATGCGGACGGCCTTGATACAGCCTGGCGGACAGGCACCAGGTGTCGGGGTGGAGCCGTTCCGAGAGTCAGCGAGTAAAAAACGCCGGCGGCGGAGAAAGAATAAAAAATTTGCTGAAGCCGGTCTTGGTCGTGAGCCAGACTTTCGTCAACCGTCCCGCGAGCCGCCACCACCACGTCGGCCACTCGATATGACCAGTGAATCATCACGGCAGTCTAAGGCGTCAGAGCAGCTGCCGAGCGTATCGCCTTCACCTATGCCACGAGGTCCGGGGCCGATGCAGGCATCCGTGCCAAATCTCCCGAACCATCCGAAACCGGTTCAGCCGGATCAGGTGATTCGTTTTGACGATTAGTCGCTATGCGCTTTGTTCATGACTCAAAGGAGGACGTCGGCGGACGCATCGTTCGCAGTGTGTCCGGCTGGATCCTCACTCTCGGCGTATTCGTGCTGCCGCTTTTTGTCGTACCGATGACGCGCGATCCGCTCGGCGCCAAGGCTCTCTGGCTCTTCGGATCGGTTGCGCTCATTCTTATTATCAAGCTTATCGCATTCGTGGCAGGCGGGCAGCGGAGGATTACGCGGACGGCTCTCGATGCGCCGCTTTTCCTCCTCCTGGTCGCTTTTGCCCTCTCAACAATTTTTTCGCTCTCTCCGACACGGAGCGTCTTTGGCGCTCCACAGACATTCCTTCTCTCCACGCACATCGTTTTCATAACCGCGCTCTGGTGGTGGCTCGTCGTACAGATGGGGAATGATGAGCGCTTGATGCGACGGCTCATGACCGCGCTTTTTCTCTCCGGACTCGCGGTATTCGCGCTGTTTTGGTTTCATGATACACCGTTTCTCGCGCGGCTCGGGATTGATTTTCAGACGGTGAGCGAGACGCAGAGTGTTTTTGGCATCTATGCCGCGCTCCTTTCCATTCTCGGATTTGGTTTTCTCCTGCCCCGGCATCGCCGTGCGCTGCCGCCTGTCCCCCCTCTCCTCGTTGGTGTGGCCGGGTTCGTGACGCAACTCATGCTTGGCTTTACGATTCACTGGGTGGTTTTCGCCGTCGGTATGGGACTCCTGCTTCTTGCTAGTGCGGCGCTCCTTCCGACGACCAAGGTGTCTTCACTCGCTGTGCTGCTCTTTCTTTTTCTCGCCAGTCTCGGCTTCATTTTTTTTGGCACGCCGTCGTTTACGAAGCGCGTATTACCGACTGAGGTAGCGCTCGGCATTCAGCCGACATGGGCAGTCGTGAGTGACACCTGGCTCGCGGCGCCAAAACAGTTTCTCCTCGGCACCGGTCCGACGACATTTGTCTATGATTTTTCTCGGCATCGCTCTCCGGCGTTCAACCTCGATGATCAGATTTGGCGGATTCGCTTTTCTCAGGGCTTCAATACGCCGCTCACACTCCTCGCCGAGGTTGGACTCGCGGGCAGCGCCTTCCTACTCATCGCTCTCGCGATCGGCATCGGTTCATTCTTTTTTGCCCTGCGGGGAGCGCGACGCGACGTTGCGAGATGGGCCGAAAAAAAAGCGTTTACCCTCCCCCCGGAGGAATTGATGGCATATCCATTTGCGCAGCATATTGAGGCGTTTATCGTTGGCGCGGCGTGGCTGGCGGCGACCGTCGGACTCTCCATATCATTTTATGATTTCACACTGTGGTGGCTGTGGTGGACGCTCCTCGCGTTTTTTTTCCTGCGCGCCGCGCCGCTCGTTCCGTCACTCCTCAAGGAAACAAACCCGACGACTCGGACAACGCCGGTCTACCAATTTGTTTCTGTTTTCCTCGTTCTCTCTGCCGTGTCCGGGACGATCCTGTATAGCATCTGGATCGGGCGCCAGTATCTCGGCGAAGTTCATTTTACTTCGTATACTGAAACAGGGATCGAGTCGTACCTGATGAGGGCGATCGAGTATCGGCCGATCGAGGCTGGCTACCACTTCGCGCGGGCCAAACTGCGTTTTGAGGACGCCAAGCGGCTGGCGTCGGGATCTGCGCCGCAACCTGAACTCGCGACGAACGCGCTCTCGCTGGCGCTCGCCGATGCCAAACGCGCCACCGAGCTCGAGGCAGCAAACAGTGAACACTGGGAATATCTCGGCGTGCTTTACACGCACACGAAAGGCGTGTCGCCGTCAGCCGAGCCGCTCGCGTTTGAGGCCATGGAGCGCGCGCGATCGCTCGAGCCGAACAACGCACTTTTTTCCTGGCGGTTGGGCAACCTGCATGAGCTCGCGGGTGCGTACGACGAAGCTGCGAGAGCGTATGTGCGGGCGATCGGGGAGAAGCCGAACTATCTCGATGCCTATGTAAGTCTGGGGCAGACGCTCGAGAAAAGCGGGGACATCGAGGCGGCCATCCGCGTGTATGAACCCATTATCGGAGGAATCGAGCAGCATCCCACCGCGCTATTCGAACTCGGTCGGTTGTTTTATAACCGCCGCGCAGAGGGCGATGATGCGCGTGTGCTCGAACTGTGGCAGCGCGCGGTCACGCTCGATCCGGCTCACGGCAATGCGCTCTACGGCCTCGGGCTTCTCTATGAGCGGCAAGGAGAGGACGATCAGGCACTCTCATATTTCGAGCGCGCACTCGCTCTCAATCCCGAAAATGAGGAGATAAGAGGGAAGGTAGAGGGGTTGCGGTAGGGATGCATGGAGCGTATGAAACATATTGTACAGTTTCAGGATATTTCAAAAGACGACGTCGCCTCGTGCGGCGGCAAAGGCGCCTCGCTCGGCGAGATGACGCGCGCCGGCATTCCGGTGCCGCCCGGCTTTGTCGTCGCGACGAGCGCGTTTAATCGTTTTTTAGAATCAACGCAGCTCGATGTCGAGATCATGGCGCGTCTCAAAGAAGTGAAGATCGAGGACATGAATTCGGGGGAGAAGGCGAGCGCGATCATTCGTGACGCCATGCATGACCGGCCCATGCCGGACGATCTCACGATCGGGATTTATCAGGCGTTTGATGCATTGTTTGAGACATCACCCGACCCTCTCCTCGGAGGAGAGGGAGCGTTGGTCGCTGTCCGCTCGAGCGCGACAGCCGAAGACTCGAGCGTCGCGAGCTGGGCCGGGGAACTCGAGACCTATCTCAATACCGAGCGGCTCGACGTCGCTACCCGCGTGAAGCAGTGCTGGTCATCGCTTTTCACGCCGCGGGCGATTTTTTACCGGCACGAAAAAAATTTGATTGATCACTATGTCGGTGTCGCGGTGGCCGTGCAAAAAATGGTGCAGTCGGATATTTCCGGCATTGCCTTTACGGTTCATCCGGTGACCGAAGACCGCGATCAGATGATTATCGAGGCGGCGTATGGACTCGGCGAGGCGATAGTGGGGGGCATGGTGACGCCGGATAGCTACGTCGTCAAAAAGAGCGACATGAGCATCATGGATGTGTATATCGGCGGGCAGAATCGCAAGCTCGTGCACGCGCAGGGCGGGAAGAAGACGGATGAGAGCGGAGACGCGGACAGAAATGAATGGGTCGACCTCGCGAAAGAAGAAGGGGGGAAGCAGAAATTGAATGGGAAACAAATTCTCGAAGTCGCCGAGATGTGCAAACGCATTGAGACACACTATGGGTTTCCCTGCGATATCGAGTGGGCGATGGAGGGGGGGAAACTGTTCATTACGCAGAGTCGGCCGATTACGACCCTTAAAAAATAAGGGAACGATTATTTTTATTTTTTTCGTATGAAATACCTTCGCGCTGTCGGCTTCGGCGTCATGCTCTGGGTGGGGATTTTTGTGATCATTTCCATCCTCATGTTCACGCCTGGCATCAAGGATCATCCGATTGTACTGCACATCATCTATTACGTGCTCTTCATCCCATTAGTCCTTCTCCTCGCGAAATGGTATTTTCGCGGGACGATGCCGACCGCGCGGCAGGGTTTTCTCCTCGGCCTCATCGGACTCGCGATTGGGACGCTTCTCGATCTCGCCATCACCGTGCCATTTTTCATCCATTCCTATCGTGATTTCTACACCGATGTTTATCTCTACATCGGCTACGCCGAGGTGCTACTCCTCGCGACCCTCGCCGGCGCTGAGTTTGACGGGCCGGCAGCGGTGATGCGGGAGGAGAGCGGCGATTTACCCCCAGGCAGGGTTTGACACGTCCGCCATTTTGTGGTATACTGAATCTCGCAACAACGTGTGCGTAAAGTCAGTGCCTGTCTATGAGTAGTAGGTAGGCCCTTGGCATAAACGGTTGCCGAGGCCAAACGTAACGGCCAATAAAAGGTCGAATTTCATTCAAACGTACATAAGCAAATTATGTATCAAGCTCAAGACAGGCAAATGTTCGATGTCAATGAGAAATGTGCCGAGTGCGGCACAGCGATCACGCAGCTTCCATTCCAACCGAGTGGGGATCGGCCCGTGTATTGCTCCAACTGTCTCCGGAATCGCCGCGGCACGAGTCCCGGTGGCAACGGCGGCGGCGGTTTCACCCGCGCGCCACGACAGATGTATGACGTCGACCTGAACTGCGCCCAGTGTGGTACCCACATTACGCAGCTTCCATTCCAGCCGTCCGGCGACCGACCAGTCTATTGTATGGACTGCAACCGAACCCGACGCGCGAACATGGCCTAAGATTTCAACATCTTCGAGACTCCTCTCACTTCGGTGGGAGGAGTTTTTGATTTCGTCCGCATCTTGATTTTTCGAAAAAAACGGAGTAGGCTCATCCATATGCCAAAGAAAAAAGGAAAAATTCTGGTCGCGATGTCCGGCGGGGTGGATTCCTCGGTCGCTGCGGCTCTGCTCGTGAAACAGGGCTATGACGTGACGGGCGCTTTCATGAAGCAAATTTCGACGAGCGGAGTCGAGTCGTGGAGCGATACCCACGATCTCCAAGGCGTCTGTCAGTGGAAGCAGGATCGGCGCGATGCGCTCCGGGTGGCCGCGCGGCTCGGGATCCAGCTTCTCACCCTTAATTTTGAGAAGGAATATAAGGAGTCGGTCATGGAATATATGTTCCGCGAATACAAAGCCGGTCGGACCCCCAATCCGGACGTGCTTTGCAATGCGCAGATTAAGTTCGGGTCGTGGCTCGAGCGGGCGCGGGAGATGGGATTCGAGTATTTGGCGACCGGGCATTATGGGCGCGTTGACCCCCTCCAACCTCCCCCTCTGAGGGGGAGGAAAGGTGGGGGTCACGGGAGCTTTCATTTACTTCAAGCCAAGGACAAAAACAAGGATCAAACCTATTTTCTCCACCAGTTGAAACAGGCGCAACTCGAGCATGCGCTATTCCCAGTCTGCGATTACCTGAAGTCCGAAGTCAGAAGTCTGGCGCGCCGATTTCGCTTGCCGACTGCCGAGCGTGAGGAGAGCATGGGAATATGTTTCGTCGGGGAAGTGCCGATGAAAGGATTCTTGCAGCAGCGCATTAAGCCAAAGCCGGGGAAGATCGTGACAAGCGGTGGCGCGGTGATCGGGGAGCATGATGGCCTGCCGTTTTATACGATCGGCCAGCGGCATTTCGGCGCGCGCATGCATAAGGGAGAGAAAGCCGGTGGGGATACGAGGCCGTTCTATGTTATCGCCAAGAATCCAAAAACGAATGAATTGATTGTCGGGCATGAGGACGACCCAATGTTTTTGAAGATCGAGATAACAGTCGGGGACTTGCACTGGGTCAGCGGACCCGCCTTCGCCCCGAGCTCGAGGCGGAGAACTCCGGCAGGCAGGCAGGGCAATAAAAAAGTACGAGATGGACAAGAACATCTTTTTTCATTAGAATGTGAAGTACGACTGCGCCACCGGCAGGCGCTTCAGAAGGTGGTAATTATGCCCGGGCGAGCGAAGTCTGAAGTCAGCATTACGTTCAGTGAGTCACAGCGTGGCGTGACCCCCGGCCAGTTTGCGGTTTTCTATAAAAAAGGCGAGTGCCTCGGCGGCGGTGTTATTCTTTAATCAAGCTGTATGCAGGAAAATTTGCGCGTGCGCGAGCGGCTTCGCTATGTCGGGTTTGCTCTCCTCTGGGCACTTCTCTATGATATCCTGTTTTGGGATAAAGAACTCGGGATCAATTTTTTTATTTTTATCGCGGTCTATGTGCTCGGGTTTACGAGCCTGCTTCTCTCTACCGGACGACTGCGTGTCCGCTGGTCGCTCGGCCTCGCGCTCGCGGCGCTCATCATGGCGGCCATGCCCTTTCTTTATCGCAATGAAATGGTGACGATCGGCGTGCCGTTTTTTGTTTTTTTGCTGCTCTTTGTCTACTCTGCCGTGGCGCCGCTCGAAAATCCGCTCCGGAGGCTCTTTTATTTTTCCCGAGTGCCGATGATCAGGAGCATTGATCTGCCGTTTGTCGAAATGGGGAGCGTCTATCGTGATCTCTGGGCTGGCGGTGGCGAGCGGCGGCTCCTCGCCAAGCGGATCCTCTTCGGCGTGGCGATTGCTCTGCCGCTTCTCTTTATCTTCGGTCTTCTGTTTTATCACGCGGATGCGGTGTTTGCCGAGTGGATCCGCGAGATTGATATCGAATTTGTTGATCTGTGGCGGGTGTTCCGGACACTCGCGATTGCGCTTCTCCTCGCGAGTTTCTGCTACGGTTTTTTGAAACGCACCTATGAACTCGGCGAGAAAACTGGCGTGCCGAGGCAGGAAGATGCGGTGACGGTCAGTGTGGTGCTCGCGCTTCTCAATCTCCTCTTCGCGGTCTTCGTCTTCATTCAGTTTAACTATCTGTTTGCCGGAAAAGCCTACATTTTTGAAAACGGTGTCACGTTCGCGGCGTATGCGCGGAAAGGTTTTTTCGAGCTCGTCGCGGTCATCGCGCTCACGAGTCTCATCGTCATGACAGTCTATCGCTCATTCGCGGCGCATGGCCGGCAGATGGCCGTCAATCTCCTCCAGCTTATCCTTATCGCACAGGTTGGGGTCATCGGCGCGTCGGCGATCAAAAGATTAAATCTCTATCAAGACGCCTACGGGTTCACGGTCATCCGGCTCTACAGCGAGTGGTTCATGTATTTTTTTCTCGTCGTCATGCTCTGGGTCGCGGTCGCCATGGTCGCGCGAGTCTCATTTCGGAGGTTATTTCATGTGACGCTCGCGGCCGGCGTGGTGGTGCTGACCGTGGTTGTTTCCATAAATACGGATTACCTCATCGCGCGTCGCAACGTGGAGCGGCATATTGTTGAAGAAAAGGAACTTGACCTCGAGTACCTGTCGCAATTATCGAGCGATGTGGTGCCGGCTTTGGCGCCGATTTTTCTGGAAGTAAGAGCCTCGAAGCTTGAACGAAATGATCGAGACGCCTTGATTCGGATTTTTGTCAAACTTGAAAGGGAAGAGTGGGAGCGCACCTCGTGGCAGGAGCATCATGCTGGAGTTACTCGTTCCTACCGTGAACTCGAGACGACGGCTGGCGGCACGATCGAAAGCCTGATGGGGACAGTGAAG
>CAYHTX010000016.1:0-12454 GCA_964359615.1 uncultured Gammaproteobacteria bacterium
TCGGGGACGAGGATTTCATGGTGACCTACGGCGACGGCGTGTCGGATATCAATATCCCGGCGCTCGTTGATTTTCATACGCGCCAGGGGACGATCGCCACCATGACCGGGGTGCAGCCGACCCATCGTTTCGGACTCCTCGACATTGACCCCGCGACCGAGAAGTTGCGCGGCTTCTATCAGCATAAGGTGACTGAGGAGAAAGACGGGAAATCGCACGATTTTATCAATGGCGGCTTTATGGTGTTCAAGAACGAAATTTTTTCTTCCATCGCCGAAGGGAGCATGATTGAAAGCGTGTTTGAACCGCTCATGGCGAAGGGAGAGCTTTCGGTCTATCGGCATCATGGCAAATGGAAATGCATGGACACGTACAAAGAAGTGGAAGAAATGAATGACGCCTGGCAGCACGATCCGTTTTGGAAAGTGTGGTAGCGGAGCGTCATGAATCACATAACACATAACATAATCCGTGCTGCATGACTCGTACTACACCATTCATGCTACATGATACATGATCTATAAATCATATGAAGCTGGCAGGGAAAAATATCTTAGTGACTGGCGCGACCGGACTGGTGGGATCGCATCTCACGGAATTTCTAGTGCAGGCAGGCGCGAATGTTGTCGCCACGTTTCGGTCGCTTGATCCGCGGTCGTACTTCTCCGAAAAAAAACTTGGCGAAGCAGTGACGCTCGCGATCTGCGATTTGAAAGATGCCGGACGAGTGTTCGATGTGGTGACGCGCTATGAAATTGACGCTGTGTTTCACGTTGCCGCCCAGCCGATTGTTGACACCGCCTACTACAATCCGCGTGAGACATTTGAGGACAATATCAATGGCACGATCAACATTCTTGAAGCCGCGCGGCAATATCCGCGAGTGACAGGAGTCGTGGTGGCCTCGAGCGATAAGGCCTACGGGAAAGACTGCGTGAACGTGAGTGAAGATGCGCCCATGGCCGGGGATCACCCGTATGAAGTGTCGAAATCGTGCGCTGATCTCATTGCCCGCACCTATGCGAAGACCTACGGCCTGCCGGTGGCGGTCAGCCGGTTCGGGAACATCTACGGGCCAGGAGATTTGAATGTAAATCGACTTGTCCCCGGGATTCTCAAAGCTGCTTTTTTAGACGAAACGCTGTCGGTCAGAAGTGATGGCACGTTTATCCGCGATTATGTCTATGTGAAAGACGTCGTGCAAGGGTATCTCAAACTCATGGAGCGGATCGAAGACATCAAGGGCGAAGCGTTCAACTTCAGCGCCGGGTACGCCTACTCCGTCACCGAGATGGTCGAGAAGGTGGGTGAAGTGCTCGGGAAAAGGATTTCCTACACGATTGTGAATAATCAAAAGAATGAAATTCCGGAGCAGACGCTGAATGCGGAAAAGGCCGCTCGGGTGCTCGGGTGGAAGCCGGCCTTTACATTTGAGGACAGCATTCGAGCGACGGCGAAGTGGTATCGAGGTTTTTTTCGCAGATAGAATGTATATAACTCGCACTACCAGTTCATACTCGAACGGCATTCTCGCATTTCGCTATGCAAAAACTCAAGGTCGCGATCATCGGCACCGGCAATATCGGGAGCGATCTTCTCCTCAAAGTGCTCCGTTCAGGGGTACTCACCTGCAGCCTGTTTACCGGCCGGAATAAAGATTCAGAAGGCATCAAGCGGGCGCAGTCCCTCGGCGTGCCGGTTTCTTTTGATTCGATTCGCGCGATCGTCGAGCATCCGGAGGTTTGCGATATTGTTTTCGATACGACCACCGCTGCCGCCCACGTTGAGCATGCCGCCATTTTAAAAAAATTAGGGAAATTTGTCATTGATCTTACGCCCTCGCGCCTCGGGACCTTGTGCGTGCCGGTTTTAAATCTGGCAGAGGCGATCACGAAAGACAATGTGAATCTCGTGACTTGCGGCGGCCAGACGCTCATCCCCATCGCGAAAGCCGTCATGGACGTTCATCCTGACACGGCGTACATTGAATTGGTTGGCTCCATCGCCTCGAAATCCGCCGGCCCGGGCACGCGCGCGAACATCGAGGAGTACATCCAGACGACGACAAACGCCATCAAACAATTTTCCGGCGTTCCTGAAGCCAAGGCCATTTTAATTTTAAATCCAGCCGAGCCGCCGATCCTCATGCACAATACTCTCTATGCGCTCATCCCGAAACCGAATATACCCGCGCTCACCGAAAAAATACGCGACGTCGTCCGAAAGATCGAAGAGTATGTGCCCGGGTACCGCTTGGCCATCCCTCCGGTTGAGGAAAACGGCCGGGTCATGATGATGATCGAAGTTGTCGGTCGGGGCGATTTTCTCCCGGCCTACGCCGGCAATCTCGATATCATCACCTCCGCGGCGGTCAGGGTGGCTGAGGCGTATGCCGAGAAGCATGAGCGCGTGCCGCAATTTGTTTTTGTATGAAGGATCTCAAGATTTTTGATTCGACACTGCGCGATGGCTCGCACGCCATTTCCCACCAGCTCTCGCTCGAAGCGGTCGAGAAATTTTGCCGCACGGTTGACCGGGCCGGGGAGTATACCGTCATTGTCGGCCACGGCAATGGCCTCGGCGCGTCTTCGCTCCAGGTCGGCCGCTCGAAAGAGTCGGATCAGTCGCTCTTGTCCGTCGCGCGGCGCGAGCTTAAAAAAACTCGACTCGGTGTTTTTTTACTTCCAGGATTTGGGACAATAAAAAATGATTTAGCGCCGGCGATTGAGCTCGGAGTTGATCTCGTTTGTGTCGCCGCGCACTGCACCGAAGCTGATGTCACGGAGCAGTACATCCGCTACGTCGCCAAGGCCGACAAAGAAGTCTACGGCGTTCTCATGATGTACCACATGACGACCAAAGAGCGACTCCTCGAGGAAGCGAAAAAAATGGTCGGCTACGGCGCGCAGGGCATTATTATCATGGATTCGGCTGGCGCCTCGACGCCGGCCATGGTCAAAGAAACGATCAGTCTCCTGGTTGAAGAATTGCCGGTCGCGATCGGCTTCCATGCGCATGATAATCTCGGCATGGCAGTCGCGCACACCTGGATGGCGCTCGAGGTCGGCGCCCGGATTGTTGACGCGACGATTCGCGGTTTTGGGCCGAGCGCCGGCAATTGCCAGATTGAAGTCTTGGTCGCGCTTCTTAAAAAAATGGGCTATGAGATTCCGCTTGATCTCTACGCGCTCATGGATGCGAGCGACGTTTTGGCGCCATACATGAAAAAGCCACAGGAGATTGATTCGCTCGGGATCGCAAGCGGGCTCTACGGCGTCTTTTCGGGCTTTACCCTTCCGGTCAGGCGGGCGGCGGAGCGTTTTCAGGTTGATCCGCGTGACATTTTTGAAGAACTGGGCCGGCGGCGGGTCGTCGGCGGGCAGGAAGATATGGTGGTCGAGGTCGCGATGGAACTCGCGAAGAAAAAACGCAGTGCCGTATGAACGTGGCTGATTTCATCTTTCACTACTTTGGCAACCGCGGGGTGACCCAGGTTTTTACGATTACCGGCGGTCACGCCATGTTTCTGAACGACGCGGTCGCGAAAGACAAACGATTTCAGTATATTTGTCCCCTGCATGAACAGACGGCCGCTATGGCCGCCGAAGCCTATGGCCGGTTTACCCTCCAGCCGGCGATCGCCATGGTGACGGCCGGTCCGGGAGCGATCAATGCCTTAAACGGCGTGGTCGGAGCCTGGGTTGATTCTGCGCCGATGATTGTGATTTCCGGCCAATCGAATTTACCGATTGTCCAGTTTCAGGAAAAGACCGGCATCCGCCAGTTCGGCGTGCAGGGGATCAGCATCCGCCCGATCGTGACGCCGATCACGAAATATTTTGTGACTGTCGATGATCCGGCAAAGATCGGGGACTATCTCGAGCGCGCCTGGACAGAGGTCACGACTGGTCGGCCCGGGCCGGTCTGGATCGAAGTGCCGGTTGATATGCAGCGCTCTGAGGTGCCAGAGGATGTTGTCGAAAAATACGGAACGCCTTCGCGACGAGAGACAACGGAGCTGCCAGCCGCAGCGACGGAACTCAAAAAAACGGTGGTCGGGGTCTATGAGCGCATCGCCCGCGCCGAGCGGCCGCTTTTTATCTTTGGCCAGGGAGTGAGGCTCGCGGGCGGGATTCCGGCCTTTGAGGCGGTCATAAAAAACATCCGCATTCCGCTTCTCACGTCGCGTCTCGGACTCGACATGGTGACGAGCGATCATCCGCTTTTTGCCGGCCGGCCTGGCACTTATGGCGAGCGGGCGGCGAATTTTGCCGTGCAGAATGCCGATCTCATCGTTGCGGTCGGATCGCGCCTTACAGTGTCGCTCACCGGCTATAACGTAAAAGATTTTGGTCGGAATGCGGAGCTTATTCTCGTTGACATTGATCCGAAGGAATTAGAGAAACCGGATTTGCGCGTTGTCATGCCGATCCTCGCGGACGCCAGAGAGTTTTTGACCGAACTGGCCGCACAGGCCGAGAAGAAGCCTCCCATCGAACGGCCCGCGTGGCTCGCGATCTGCCAGGGTTGGCGCAAGAAATATCCGGTCGTCCAGCCGTCGTATAAGGACGAGAAGCCGGTCAACTCGTATTATTTCACTGATCGTCTCACAGAACTCACGCCGCCGGGCGCGAACATTCTCGTCGACACCGGGTCGTGCTTTCATGTGGCGGCCCAGACCTGGCGGATCAAGCCGGGCCAGCGGTTTCTCACGACCGGCGGCATCTCCACCATGGGGTACTGGGTGGCTGGCATCGGAGTATGCATCGCGAGCGGGCGGGAGCCGACGATCGTCATAACGGGTGACGGGAGTCTGCAGATGAATATCCAAGACCTTGCGACCGTGAAACTTCACAATTTGCCGCTCAAGATTTTCATTTTCAATAATAACGGGTACCTCCTCATGCGTCATACGCAGCGGAATTTTTTCGGCGGCCGAATGATCGGCGAGAGTCCGGCATCCGGCGTGTGGTGTCCGGATTCCTTGAAAATTGCCGAGGCCTATGGTATGAAAGGTGTGCGGATTTCGAGTGTCGAAGAAGTTGACGAGAAAATCAAAGAAGCGCTCGCCTTCGACGGGCCGGTTATCTGCGACGTCATGACGCCAGAGTGGCAGTACCTCATCCCGCGCGTGACGAGTGAAAAAGGGCCGGACGGCAAGATGGTGTCGAACCCGTTTGAGAACATGTTTCCGTTTTTGAGTCCGGAAGATCTCGCGGAAAATATGATTGTGCAGCCGAAATGATTTTTATTGTATGATCATCAGCTGTCTCGGCATCACACATCATGATCAGTCGCATCCTAGCACTATTTATTCCCTATGAAAATTTTTTTGACCGGCGGCGGCGGGTTTATCGGGCGAAACATCGTCGAGCAGCTCGGGCATACCTATGAGATTTTGGCGCCGACGCATGAGGAGCTTGATGTCGCTGACAGCGAGGCAGTGCTCGAGTTTTTGAAAGCGCATCCGGTGGATGTCGTGGTACATGCCGCGAACGTCGGCGGCACGAGGAAACAGCGCCACGTCTTCGGCACCGCGCACACCAACCTCAAAATTTTTTTTAATCTCATCCGCGCGCGGCAATATTTCGGCCGGCTCATTAACCTCGGGAGCGGCGCCGAGTATGGCAAGCAACATTCACTGGCACAGGTATCTGAAAATTTTTTTGACACGTATGTGCCGAGCGACGAATACGGGATGTACAAATATGTCTCGGCGAAATACGCCGCTGAAGTTGACTACATTACGCACCTCCGGCTCTTTGCGGTTTTCGGCAAATATGAAGACTATGACATCCGGTTTATCTCGAACGCGATTTGCAAGGCGCTTCTCGGCCTCCCGATCACCATGCGGCAGAACGTGAAATTTGATTACTTGTTTGTGGATGATTTTGTAAGGATCCTTGAGCGGGTTATTCAGGAAAAGCCAGCCGAGACGTTTCTCAATGTTTCACGCGGCGAGGCAGTGGACCTGGCGGCGATCGCCGAGAAAGTGAAACGGGAAGTCGGCGCCGATGTGCCGATACTGATCTCGAACGCCGGGTGGGGGAATGAATATACGTCGGATAATACCCGCCTCAAGACGGTGTTTTCTGGAATTACCTTTACGCCTATAGAACTCTCGATTGCGAAGCTCACAGCCTATTACCGGACGCTCACCCCGAGCTTTAACTCCGAAGCCTTTACTCGTGATATCTAAATATGGCAGAGCAACCACTCGTGACCGTCGTCAGCCCCTGTTATAACGAGGAGGGCAATGTCGAGGAACTCTACCGGCAGGTGAAGGCGGTGTTTGCTGGCCTCCCGAACTATCGCTACGAGCATCTTTTTATTGATAATGCCTCGAAGGACGGAACAGTCGCGATCCTGCGCAGACTCGCAGCCGAAGATCCGAGCGTGAAGGTGATTCTCAATATCAAGAATTTTGGCCATATCCGCTCGCCGTACTACGGACTCCTCCAGGCGCGCGGCGCGGCCGTGATTCTCATGGCGTCGGACCTTCAGGATCCGCCGGAGATGATTCCAGTGCTTCTCAAAAAATGGGAGGAGGGGAATGCGATCGTCGTCGCTGTGAAAAATGAAAGCGAGGAAAATCGGCTCATGTTCATGGTCAGGAAACTGTACTACAATCTCATGAACCGATTTTCTGAAATCGAGCAGATCAAAAATTTTACTGGCTTTGGTCTCTATGATCAGAAATTTCTTGAAGTCCTCCGGACACTGAACGATCCGTATCCGTATTTCCGCGGCCTGGTCGCTGAACTCGGCTTCAATCGGACCGAGGTGACCTACGTGCAGCCGGCGCGGAAATGTGGCAAGACGAAGAATAATTTTTATACGCTCTACGACCTCGCGATGCTCGGGTTTGTCAATCACTCGAAGGTGCCGCTCCGTCTCGCGAGCTTTATCGGCTTCGGGATGTCGGTCGTAAGTTTTGCGGTCGGGGTCATTTACCTCGTGTACAAACTCCTGTTTTGGGATCGGTTTCAGGCCGGACTCGCGCCGCTCACCATCGGGATTTTCTTTTTCGCCTCTGTACAGCTTTTTTTCATCGGCGTGATCGGGGAATATATCGGTGCGATCCATACCCAGGTTCGCCATCGGCCGCTCGTGATTGAAAAGGAACGGATTAATTTTTGAGGGGTTGCAGTCCGGGATTGATTGCGGGTCTTTAGTTAGTGATATCGACTTTCCTTACTAAACTTAACACTTTTTCCCTTCGCAAAGCGGTTAAGTCAAGTGGGGAAGTTCAGTAGTATATGGATCTGCAAAAACTTTGGCGCCGCGCGCATAGTCATCAGTTTTTGCGTTTTGTGGCCGTGGGTGTTTTGAATACGGCCTTTGGTTATGGCGTGTTTGTGCTGCTCATCTTTCTTGGCGTGCATTATAGCATAGCCGCATTTGTGTCTGTGGCGGTTGGCGCGCTGTTTAATTTTCATACGACCGGACATTTTGTCTTTGGCACGCGGCATTACCGATTTCTTTTGAAGTTCTGCGCGGTCTATCTAATAATTTATCTTCTCAAAGTCGCTGGCCTCTACGGCCTTCAGCACCTTGGCGTCAATAATTATCTCGGTGGCGCGATCCTCATTCCGCCGCTGGCGCTCGTGTCGTTTGGGCTGAATAAATTTTGGGTGTTTCGAAACACCTCCGTTTAGCGTCGAAGCGCTCGCCTCGACCTCCCGGACACCCATCCTCGAGCCGGTTGCTTGGCTCAGAGAATTTGTGACTCGTCGTCGTTCCGGCTGTAAACTCCTCGCTCGCTCCGACTCGCTCGTCAGACAATACAGCCGGTGCGGCTGCTTCCGCACCCCTCCTCCTCGTCTGCAAATTCTTCCTTCGCCAATCAAAGGCTCTCGGTTGGCTGTCCGCTCGGTAACTCGTCTCGCTCCTGGTTTATCTGGATGATCGTCACCAGGCTGAAATGAGATCCTTGCTTTAAAGTTGGTGTTCGGCTCGTGTGAGGCGATACGTTTATGTGCTGAATTTTGCGGACGATTTTCGTGATTGTTTTTTTCATTCTTCTATGCTATACTAGCACCATATTTTGGCTAAATATGGGGAAGAAAAAAGTCGTAAAATCAGCGAAAAACCAGACCAACACCGGAGAATTATCTGATCATGAGATCATCGTCCGCTTTGAGGCTCTGATCCGAAAATGGGTGAGGGGAGGCAAGGTGGACCGTTTTTTTATTCACCACATCCACAGAGAGAATCCGGCGCTTGGCAAAAAATTATTTGAGGCGGTCGCGGCCTTGTCGGTCAATGTGTCATTTGAGTCGGTATGCTTGAGAGAAAATAAAAAGACCAAAAAATTGGAAATCTATCTTTTGAAGCGCGGGAAAAACGAAACATTTCCCGGACAGTGGCACAGTCCGGGTTCGATTTTTCGGCCAGGCGAGTACCCAGAGGACGTCGCGAAACGGCTCGGAGAAAAAGAATTTCGAGCGCCGCTTGCCAACGATTTTACCTATGTCACAGATTTTTTTGTTCCGGAAAAACGCGGCTGGTTTCTGACGCGGGTGTATCTTGTGTCGCTTCGCGGCACGCCCTCACGCGCTGGCAAATGGTGGCCGGTTGATCGGCTCCCGAAAAACACGATTGATATTCACACGAAATATATCATCCCGGCGGCAGTTGACTATTATCGGCGCACGCAGGCCGGTAAAAAGGGTGGGGAGGGGGCTGTATGAGGAAATTCTGGTTTTTCTCCGGTTTCGCGCTTGTTTTTTTCACGGCCGTGGCGTTCGCGACACTTTTTGGCTATACCAAATACCGCGCGCTCGGCTACCACCAGCAGGATTTTCCCTACTACTTTCAGTTTGCCATCCACGTCTTCGATGATCGTTATGACCCCTTCATTGCCGTCAATCCTGAAGGCGCCAATGTCTTTGGCTTGGGCGGGGCAGACGGGAGCCGGTATTTCCACGATGCGCTCCACATGGAATTCATGAAGTATATAAATGGCGCAGTCATTCGAGTGTTTGACGCGCCGACAGTTCTTTTTTTCTTCATCCCGATCGTCTATTTTCTGCCGCTTCTATATCTCTACCGGATATTTAAGGATCAGGGAAACAATGAGCGACGGCTGGCGCTTCTCCTCGGCATTCTTTACGTCTTTTGGCCGGCGTCGCTCCTGGCGCATGGCTTTGACCTACGGCCATTTGTCTATCTCACGCCCATTCTTTTTTCACTTCTCCTCGCCTCTTACACGCGCCAAAAGGATTGGCATGTCATCCTTTTTTTTAATCTGCTTTTTTTTGTGAGAGAGGAAGCTTTGTGTTTTACGTTGCTGTTCTTTTTTGCGTATCTCTGGTCATATCGTAAAGAACTCGCCACGAAGAAGAAAGCGATTCTCGCGCTCAGCGCTTCGTATGCCGTGTGGGCGCTCATTGTCGCTATGTATTATGTGGTCCAGGATTTGCCTGATGTGGCTGATCCGTGGGCGCGTATCATACGACTCAGTCCACTGCTTGGAGTGGCATTCGTTTTCGGTCTCGTGTTCGCGGGAGCGCTTTGGTACTTCCACAAAAAAGACAGAAATGTCTCTGTCCTGATCGAAATCCTCTTCCCGCTTCTTATTGTTTTTCCTTTTGTCGCCAAGTTCAGCTCGTTCACTCATCCGGGATCAGTCTTCACACAGCTCCTTTTTACGCCGCGACCGGGCCTTTTGGCAGCTCCGATTGCGACCGTCGTTTACCTTTTATACCGTTTTGTGGAGAATAAAAAAATGTTTCTTCGCGGCGTTACGGCTTTCGCGGTCGTGGTCGTCGTGCTCTCACTATTTCCTCCCGGTTCGCCTGTCCGAGCGCTCTCAGGGTATCGGAAGCAGGGACAGGAGCTTGCCCTGGTGTGGCGCTGGCATGACCGGCTTGATCGTTTCGAGAACAGAGTCATCACTGATTTTATGACCTATCAGGCGTTCGCTGATTTTAACCGCGTGCTCGTCTATGAGCGCCTGCCGTGGTTCATGACTCACTCGCGGACTCTCTGGAATTTTCCAGAAAATGCGAGTGTACTGGCCGCCGTTATGCCGGAGTATGATTATGTGATCATCGCGGCTGAGAACACATCTGAGGTAGAGGAGTTTGTCGAGAATCATAATATTCGGATTGAAAAAGTTGAAGGAAATGATAGAGTATCAGTCTATGCCATCAACCGGTAGCATGTATGAATAAGTCTTTGGAACAAGAAATCAAAAAATATCACGCAGAAGCGTTTCCTCCTCGTCCGTTTGTGCCGGGCGAAACATCGATACCGGTGAGCGGCAAAGTGTTTGATGCGGAAGAAATGCTCTCGGCGACCGAAGCCGTGCTTGATGGGTGGTGGACAGAGGGCCGATTCACGGCGCTGTTTGAGCATCGCCTCGCGAAGTGGCTGGGTGTCAAATATGTGTCGCTCGTGAATTCTGGTTCATCGGCTAATCTCGTGGCACTCACTGCGCTTACGTCGGTAAAACTTGGTGAGGAGCGCCTCATGCCGGGTGATGAAGTGATTACCGTCGCGGCGGGTTTTCCGAGTACGGTCAATCCGATCATCCAAAATGGTTTGGTGCCCGTGTTTGTGGATGTCGAGCTGGGATCGTACAACATGAATACCGAACGGATGAAAGAGGCGCTGTCGCCAAAGACCGGTGCAGTCATGGTGGCGCATACGCTCGGGAATCCGTTCAATCTCGGCGAAGTCAAAAGATTTTGTGACGAGAATAATCTGTGGCTCATCGAAGACGACTGCGACGCCCTCGGTTCACTCTATTGCGGCAAGCACACCGGCTCTTACGGCGATGTCGCGACCTGCAGTTTCTATCCGGCTCATCACATCACCATGGGGGAAGGGGGAGCAGTGTTTACGAATGATTCACGACTTTTTAAGATCATTGAATCTGTGCGTGATTGGGGCCGTGATTGCTGGTGCCAGCCGGGAAAAGACAATACCTGCGGCCAGCGCTTTTGCTGGCAGCTCGGGGACATGCCGTATGGCTATGATCATAAATATATCTACTCGGAAATCGGCTATAACCTCAAGGCGACCGACATGCAGGCTGCGATTGGTCTCGCGCAGCTTAAAAAACTCGATGGCTTTGTCGCGAAGCGACGGGAGAATTTCAAGGCGCTTTACGACGGCCTCAAAAAAATTGAGCAGTTTTTTGTGCTCCCCACCTGGCTCCAGGAAGCCGAGCCGAGCTGGTTCGGGTTTCTTCTCACCGCGCGAGAAGATGCGCCGTTTACGCGGGATGACATCGTGCAATTTTTGAATGGCAAAAAAATTGCCACTCGATATTTATTTGCCGGCAATCTTCTCCGGCAGCCGTACATGGTGGACCGGAAGCCTCTGCATCGCGTGGTCGGAGAACTCACGAATACTGAGATCATTATGAATCGGACGTTTTGGATTGGCGTATATCCTGGTCTGACGCGCGAGATGCTCGAGTATGTGATGGCGAGCTTTGGGGAGTTTTTGAGAAAGTATGAATAATACAAGACATCATTTTCTCCCCGGGAGGTCAAGGCTTCAGAACGATGCCTCACTCGAAGAATTGAGGACGATATGAAAACGCATTCGAAATATACTTCTGACGAACATTTGACGAGCGAGGGTAGCAGTACGAGATGAGACTGAGGGGTCTCCAAAGACCGGCCGTGTTGTCTGACGAGTTTGAGCCCGATGTGCGAAAACGAGGAGTTCACGGCCGGAACGAAGTCGAATCCGTACTGGCTCCGAGTGAGGCAACGTTCGGAAGAAGTATATTTCGAAGCTTTGGATCATATGTCGAAACAAAAATACCTGCTTACGATGCTCCTTGCTTGGACGGCACTCGCACTCGTCTCTCTTTTTGATTACAGACAAATTTTTTCCGGAGATTGTTTTTTCCAGACCAGCCTCCTCCTCTGCGCAAGTGAACTGCCCACACTCGCCAAAGTCGGGGTTCTTCTTCTCATCGCATTAGTAACCGGGGCCTTTCTCTTCGGCGGCCGCTGGCTGCTCACATTCTTCGAGTCACAGCAAAAACCGATATCTCGAAATTTTCTTCTCGGCGTGGGGGCCATGGTTGCACTCGCTTTCCTCGTCGTCCCATTTGGCTCGACTGACACGAGCTACTATTTCCACGCTGGCAAAGCCGTGGCCGAAGGCCATAATCCGTTCATTGACGTCTGGCCCATGCAAAAAGAATTTGTGTATCCGTCACGGCAGCTCGACATTACGAGTTTTTCGTATGGCCCGATCATGCTCAAAGTTTTTCATCTCCTCTATAACGCAAGCGGGGGGAAGATCGAATTTTTTCTCATTCTCTGGCGGCTCGCGATGGTGACCGCGCTTGCGCTGGCCGGGTACCTGACGTACACAGTCATGAAGCACTGGCAGAAGGATATTCCGCCGTCAGTCTTTTATGCCTTTTGGTTCGCCCAGCCGCTCTTTCTGTTTGAAATTATCGTGAACGGACACTTCGATATTG
>CAYHTX010000017.1:0-12070 GCA_964359615.1 uncultured Gammaproteobacteria bacterium
AAGGATTCGAAATACTTTGCCGCGTCTTTGCGATACGCGGCGACCGTTGCCGCCGTTTCTTCGTCCTCGAGATCCGTCGGCACGTTGCCGACCTTGGGGCGATACACCCGGCCCAGGTTATCCTCGAAGACGAGTTCGCCATACCGACTTCCGTCGGACAGCGGCTGCACCCGAGGCTTCCATACCCGCAAGACATCCTTAAAAATCGGAAATTTTGCACCGCCGAAATCCACCTCGCCCCCGGCCCGAGGCATGTGCAGGATTTTTCGATGTTCGAGATCGCGCTCTTTTTCTTTGAGAAGCTCAGTGAGCCGTCCCTCCTGATCACGCCGGAGGGCGTCAGGGAGAGCCAGGATCTTGGCCTGGTATTTCTTGAGGAGCGGATTGCGCGTCTGCCAGCGCGCGAGCTGTTTGGCGTCAGTCACCTGTTCGTCAATCGCGGTAGCAATTTCAGCCAAAATTTCCCTGGCCTCCTCAATAATCTCTGCGTCCCTGATTCTCTTTCCCTCCTCTTCGCGCTCTATCGCCTCGCGGATGACGCTCTCGCGATTTTTCATCGCCTCCTTATATCTGCCACGCCAATTTTTTTTGGCATCCGGCGAAATATACCCGAGCGCGTCTTCGAATGATAGCACTTTCGGATGCGCCGCCAGTTCCTGGAGTTCCTGCGGCGTCGTGGCTTCTTCGATGAGCGCCTCGATATCTCCGAATAATCCTTCGATCTGCGCCTCGATCTCTCTAGCCCGATCCTGAAGTACCTCACCGCGCCGTTCATCGAGCGCCTTGATCTCTCGATCAATCTCGGCCCGGATCGTACGGTCGGAGATCGTGATGGTCCGGCGGGTTGCTTTAATACCTGCCATCCGCCGCTCGACATCGATGAGCTCTTCGAGCGTCCGAACCCCATCCAAAAATATTCTGTAATCCTCGAGATCAAGCCGGAGCTGAACGGTTTTCATCTCGCTTTCTTTGGCGGCAATTTTTTGCTCCACCGCTGCAAAAGCTTCCGGGTGCTCCCGCCAGTCGTCCGATTGCTTGAGCGCGGCAATCCGTCCGCTCAGTTCATCAATATCGGCGATTGATGCTGCGCTCACAATCATGGGATCAAGAAGCGTATTTAATTTTTTCGTCAGCTCTCGCAGCAGACTGTCCTCAGATTCATCCTGTGGTGCCGTCGCCCGACCGACATCCGGCAGCGCCAGTCCACCTGCTAAACGCTCCTTTAGCGCCCTCAGCCGTTCTACTCTGGCCAGCCGCGCCTTTTCCAGTCCGCCCTTGTCAAAAGTGCCAAAATTCGTATTGGCCATCCTGAGATGCCGTTCGTGATCCACGAAGTAAATATTTCCAACATTGTCGACATCAATGCCGCCCGAAACATCTGGCACCTCGGCGCAAAGGCGGAGCGTGTCCTTTTCGAGGATCACCAACTTATTTTTTCCATCCCCGGCATCTGTGACGATTAAAAAGAAATTACCCTTCGGGTCAAATTTGAGTTCTTTGACCTCTCCGGTAAAAGGCAAGGCTCTGGTTTCGACTTCAGTCATGGCTAAGTTTAATTTATCCCCTTGAACAATCTTCATCTCTCTCTCTGGTGTCAAATAGTAAATCGTTTTTTTATCAATCGGATCTATGGTGTAGCTGACAGCGCCAGCGCTATAGGCGCGGATAACCCTTTTGACGTCCACGATATTGAGTACCCCGCGCTCGCAGTTGATCGAAATGCCTAATTCCTTGATGAGAAATCCTCGGTTGGACTTTTGGTATTCCGAGAGCCACGGCTCGGCCGCGATTTGCTCGGGACTGATCCTACGGCGATCGATTTCATCCGATAGTTTCCAATCAGTCCGAGGAATTTGGGCGCCAGTGCCATCTGCCACTTGCAAGGAGCGCAGAGAATCGCCGCGGATAAACACTAGGCGCTGCTTGTCGGCAGTAGCTGAAATTGTGGCCTGCCACCAAAATAGCAATTTGCCCTTGTTATTCCTCAGTTCTTCATTCATGATATAGTCAGCACTTCTGGAGACTGCCTTTATTGTTTTTTTCATCCCGCTGCTGATTCCCTCTGGATCGGGGACTTTCCCATATAGATGCTCGACAAGTCTATGCATCTGACTCCCTGCCCCACTCGCTAAGCTAAAGTAAGTTTCGCGCAGCTCAAATTGGACAAAATCTGCTATCCCATCCCCATCAATGGTAAGCGCCGGATTCGCCTCAGAAAAATCAATTTTTCTGCCATTGGCGTCATGCATCACATAATCAATCTGACCAGATTCGGCTCGGCGCCTGACAAACGTATAGTGATCAGTAACCGCGATTTGCTCTACTGGTATCGAATTTGCCTGGAAGAGCTCTGCCGGCTGGACATGTACTCTAACATCCAGTCCGGCTTCATTTTCCTGCTCGCCATTTTGATCATGGCTTTCTCCTCGTAGCGCTTTTGGCATAAAAAATTTTTAGTGAAACAAGTGTTAGAAACCAGGGGTGTTTTAGGCAGAACGAAATGTTTTAAGCACGCGCTCCATCACGATCCTGAGCACCTTAAACGCCTCATTCGGCAGATTTCGAAAATCAGTCGCCTGCACCACGTTGCCTACGCCAAACATGCGCTCCGCTTCCGCCAGATCGCCTGCGCTCCCGCTCAGCAGAAAGTTGATAATCGAGAAAGTTTTCTGCTTCTCGCGAATATACTCTCCCAGCTTCGCGCCGGTCATAGGTCCGGCATTGGCGCCGCTGTCGGAAATGATGAAAATTCCGCCATGGCAGCCGGTGTATTTCCGCTTCGCTGTCGTCATTTCTCCGACCGCCTGGGTGAGCGGGGTCGCGATATCCGTGCCGCCGCCCGATGCATTGCCTTTTTTGAGGAGATTCGGTTTGATGTGTTTTCTGGGGTCATCATAGTCATCACCGAACTGCATCGCCGGATCAACGCGGTCGCCAAAAAATTTTATGGCAAAAGGAATGCCGAAGCGTTTCAGCACTCGGGAGAAAAAGATAGCGGTTTTGATGGATTCGTCCATCTTTTCCCCGCTCATGGAGCCGCTATTGTCTATCAAAAGTTCGACATAGAGCCGCGGCTCCTCTGACTCGACGATTTCCCGCCTGAGGAGGAGTCGGTAATCCTTGACCGGCGCCCGGCGCGCCAGATCTTTTTTACTCACCTTGTGTCCGGCATACGTCGCCTCACCGCCATACTGCGTTTCCTCTTTTTTCGGCAGATACCGCTCCATGACGCGCATAAAGCTCACGATCGCCCCCTCCATGGACTGCTCGAGCGCCTTGAAGCGGCGGTAGAGTTCGATGTCTGCCGGATCAAAGCCGTCTTTCTTCATCTCAGCCTGCTCGGCCTGTTCCTTTCGCCTCGCCGCTTCGGCCGCCTCCCGCCTCGCTTCAGCCTCGGCCTCGACCTTGGCTTTTTCTTCGGCCTCTTTGTCGAGGGCGTTGTTAAACGTGTCCACTGCATCCTTTACTGCCCGGTCCTTTTCCGAATCTGATCCCTGGATTTTGGGCACGAATGTCCCGCTTTTTTTGTCTTTTTCCAGCCGAAGGCCCTTTGGCATTTTTTTATTCGACGCCGCCGCCTGCTTTTTATCGAGATTCTCCCGCGCGGTTTTCGCTAATTTTTTCTTCTCGTCATCCGTCATCCGATCGATCGCCGCCTGGATCCTTTTTCGGAGCTCCTCTGGGATTTCGCTCATGTCAATGTCATCCGGGATCTCTCCGGTCGCGTGACCGCCGGCCTTGAGTTCGCCGTTCCGATCTTTCGAGCGCTCAGCCTGCCCTTTCATTTCTTTTTTTATATCATCACCCAATTTCGGGTCATCTTTGCTCCCAGGTTTCTTTTTGAGTCCGAGTGCCTCGCGGATTTTGTCCACCATCCCCTGCTCACCATCGCCTGGCTTGCCACCTTCATCGCCCAGTTTACTCCCGGACATTTGCCGCATGAGCTCTTTCATTTGCTCATCTTCTGATGATTGCTGCTCAAGGCCCTTGAACGCATCCCAGATATGTTCGCGAAAAATTTGCTGCGCTGCCTCGGCAGTGTCTGCGACCACATACTCATCAACAAACGGACGGATGCCGTCAAAAAGGTCAAGAATTTTTTTATCCTTGATCGTCGGAATGCTCTCGCCCGTTAGCCAGTAGTGAATGATGTTGAGTCCGAGCTGGTGGGAGGCCGGCTGGGTATTGATTTTCGCAACCGTCTCAGGCAGCCACTTCCGGTAGAGCGCCGTCATCTGACGCTTCACGGTCTCTGATCCGGCAATTTCCCGATTATTGACCCATGGGTCTTCGCAGGAATTCCAGCCCTGGGCGTAACTCGACGGGAGATTCCCTTCGTCAAGCGCAAACTTCTGGCCTTCAAGGAATAATTTATAATCCGTATGAAGCGCATGGCCGATTTCGTGGCGCATGACGCCGAGAATCTCATCCTCACTCATCTCGCCTTCGATGCTTTTCGTGTCATAGTTGATCCGTGTCGGTCGGAGCTGCTCGGACGGAACACTCGACAAGTCCGGAATCTCGCCTGCCATGTATTTCTCCACCGATTCGATGACTGCGCCATCCAGTCCACATGACCAGCCGCTCTTTGGCGACGGATAGACGTAGAGGTTATACGTCCGCGAAAAAACGCGCGCCAGAAAAGCGATGCGCCGTTTCAGGGTTTCCACTTCATCAGGCGTGCGTTTGCGGACCGGTTCTGGTTCGGTGATATGAAAAACATCGAGTGGTCCTTTTGCCCTGGCCGCGGTTTCAACCCTTGGCGCTGTCCATGACCGGCTGTGCTCAGCCGCTCCTCGACCTGATTCAGACATATTATTCATTCTTTAGCTCATGATGAAGCACACCGCCCCACTCGACCACCGTGAAACCATTTCTTTCGGGCGTTTGTATCCTGAGCGGCGCGACCGCGGCGGGCGCATCAAGCGGCTCATAATCCATAAAGACGCGAATAACCGTGTCCGGCCGCGGACTGACAGTGAGCGGCGCCATCGCATCGAATTGCTTCTCTGGAAGAAACGTGACAAAGACATACGGCTTCACCATGAGCTTTTCCTTCCAAAATTCCATGAAGTCTCTGGCCTCTTTTTCGCTGAGACCAAGTTGCGCGAGTAATCCGCGCATCTCAGATGGTACCTGTTCGCGCGTTAAAACAAACCCTTCTCTCGGCCGCGCGTAGTCATAGCCAATGCCTTCCCAAAAGAGATACGGGTATTTCTTGCCATCGGTGATATTTGTGAGTTCGCCATTCGGTTTCGCTCTGACCACCCAGCCGCCATCCGGGTACTCCGGCTCGACTTTCGTAAAGCCGCCGGTTGGTTCGACCCGAACACGGACCGTAGTTTCTTTCGTCGGGTAGAGATAAATCACCGGCTTGCCGCACTCGGCCATGCTTTGATACATGGATTTTTGGTAGACGCGCCAGTTGCCGACAAAGTCCTTCCAGAAAAACATCGGGTGTTGCGCGAGAAAGTCGGTATACTTTTCCGCCTCGCTCATGGCAGATAGCGATTCGCTTACCTTGAGAGGGTCACTGCCAGGCTCGGACAACTTCGAGCTGGCATAGCCGAATTCAAACAGGCTGCGATAGTGGGCATTGGTCTCGGCGTCCTTCAGTGCATACACGCTCTCGCCCTGCTTCGTTTTCCCGACCGGAACGAGATTCGCGACCTTAAACCAGGGTTCTTTACTGACGATGTTTGTGCAGGGAATTACTCCGACTGAGCATAGTCCGTTGGTGCCGATCCTTCCCCCGAACACGTATCTCGTCTCAGGAGCATCTGTCCTGCCGTCAGTCCAGACAATGTCAGCCACATAGCTCGTCGGATAAAAATCCTTTGCTGCCCCGTCCGGAATATCTGATTTCAAAAATTCCGGTTTGAGTTCATATAGTTGCACTGATCCGTCCGGCAAAATAACGTGGTAGGCATCAGCGGTAAAATAAACAGACATGCGGGCATCGGAAAACACGTGGTCGCTCTCCTTATACTCCTCATAGGGAACAATGGTGTGTCCGGCAATACCGAGAATTCCGCCATGATTCTTTTCCGCGCCGCGAATTTTTCCAAGATCATCCGGCAAATGGCGGCTCTTTGAGAAGACTACCGGAATGCCGTCAAAACCTGGAATGGTGAATTCGCGCTCGAGGGTAAGCTCTGGAAACTGATATTCGATGATGCCGCTGACAAAGCGGGTGTCCACCGCATCTGGCCGCAGGCCATCGGGCTGAATGACGACAAACCGATGAGCGACATCATCCCACAAGGCGAGCATGTTGATAAATGAGACATCGCCTCCCCAACTGCTTCCGGGACGAAAGACCCAGTAGAGTTTCTCTCCGGCCAAGGCAGTCGGTTTCTCGATCACTCCAGCCTCGTAGATGTGGAGCTGACACGAGGTCGAGGTCGTTCCTCGCAGACAAGACGGCATGATCATCCCCCCGGCGTCATCCTCCCCGGCCTCGATGAGGACTTGATTATTCTCGATAGTTGGATCAATTTTTTCGAGATACCCTTTTATCTCCTCGAACGTGAGCGGCTTCGCGCCGCGCTGCCAATTGACCGTTATATTCCCGTTCGAAAATGACTGCGAATAATTTTTGAGCGTCTCGTTACCGGCTCCGTCTTTGAGCATGACATATGAGCCAAAACCGTCTGTCTGTTCTCCTTTTGCCGCCGTTGACGGTGACGGTCTGCCGATATTTTCCTCGATCAGGATTGTTCGTCCCCGCTCCGCGAGTTGCCAGCGAGAATAAAAGTCAAAAGCGGCGAGAGCTAGACCCAGAACGCAGCCGAGTCCGAGACCGATTAAGATCGCCCGTCCGTAGCGATGGGTATGTTTCTTTTGATTATCCATGGCTTGTCCTCCGGCTTCGTCATTCATATCGCTGAGGTAGAGAGAGATGAAAATTACTGAAAGTATAGGTGCCGAGTCGGCTTCTGTCAATGAGCGCTGCCATAAATTCGTCTGCGTTTGTATGATCCATGAGCGTCACCTGGCTAAGTCTCCCCTGGAGCGGAAAGAGATGGACTGAAATTTCTTTCTCATGAAAAACCGTCCCGACAGCGAGTCCCTGCTGCGTCGGGATCGAAAAATATTGATCAAAGAGAAAATTCCCGAGCGAGTAGAAAATCGGCCGATCTCTGTATATTTCAACTTCCTGCACGACGTGCGGATGGTGGCCGATGACTGCGTCCACTCCGGCATCGATAAATTTACGCGCAAGGAAGCGCTGACGAGCGTTCGAAAGTTCTTTATATTCCTCGCCCCAGTGGATATTCATGATTGTCATATCAGCCTCCGCCTCTGCCCGCCGGATGAGCGCAGTCGTGGCGTCGAGATCGATCGGCGCGTGAGTGTCATTGACACCAATAAAGGCAACTTTTTTGGGGCCGACTTGTTTTATGAGAAGCGAATCGTCATTCACCCCAAATTCACTCCCGTAAAAATCAATGCCGGCCACTCGCAGATTTTTTTTCGACTCGAAAAATCCGGCCGAACCCATGTCATAGCTGTGATTGTTGGCCTGAGAAAATACGGAAAAATTATATTGCTGAAGCATTGGAATAAGCCCGGGGTCAAACCGGAACGCAATCGATTTAGTCGTCGGTCGCCGCGAGTCTGCGAACGGTCCCTCAAGATTTGCCGAAACAATATCCATCCCTCGGAAAAAACGGTTCTCGTCGCCCGCCAGTTTTCCGAGAAGATAGTCAGTCCCGTAGGTATCAATCTGTTTTTTGACATTTCGATCAATCATGATGTCGCCGAAATTGAGCACGCTGACTGCATCACTGGTATCGCGTTCACCTGCGACAAAGTACGGCGAATAGTAACTCGTGATATTTGTGGCACCCGCGTCACCCGTCAGTTTCGCCGCATTTGAATGGATTTCATAGGCGATGCTTTCTGCGCCGCGAGCCTCCATGAGTTTGAGAAACGCATGCAGGCTCGGCGTGGAATCGGTTTCGAGAGCCGACAGACGATCGTAGTCAAAACTTCTTATGACGCTTTTCGCCAGCTCATCGTGAAAATCAGCGACCGGCGAGGTTTGATAGTGCGAAAAATCAATCGAGGCGACGATGACGGCGTCATCCGGCAGGATGCGGGAAAGCTCCGCCACAAATTGATCTAGGGTGCTGCTCGATGCATCATCGCGAAAAATAAACGGCAGAACCCAGGCGTCGGGCAATGATTTCCGGATAAACGGCATGAGGCTGTAGATGCTGTGCTCCTCCGACATCACTTCTTCATCCACAGTCACGAGGTCCGCCTCGACAAACGTGCTCATAAATTTTTTCGATGTCCGCAAAGTACCATACGGCGTCTGCCAATCACGCACGCTCGTGATAATATCACCCTCGCCCCGGTGAAAGTGATTTGGACCGATAAGAACAATAAGTGACGGCTTCTGTTCTTCAAGAGCCGAAAAAAAAGATGCCGGGATATGACCGGCGAGAAGGTGATGCGGCACAATGCCGCCTTGTATTTTTCCGACTTCAGGCGGCGTTTCGCTTCTCTCATAAAAACCGTCAAACATGGCTCGATCCCAGGGAGCTGCGTACTGATATTCTATAACATCACGCCTTCCGATTTGGTTTTGATTAACTAGAGCCTGTGGGCTCGCCATCAGGCCAGCAACTCCAGCAAAAATAAAAACAGTCGAGAGAATGACTCCGACTGCTCCGAGAAAAATCCACAGCCATGATTTCACCGCTCCCATAGTCTAGGGCAAAAACCGATTTTCGACATAATCCACCGTCGAACGCACCGCCTCAAGCGCCTGCGGCACGAGCGGCCAGAGAAAGGCCGCGATCCGGCTCGTAAAAGCAGCAACGCTCGACGCCGCAAGGAGCTGCATGAAGTCCGGCGACAGCGGGAAACGCGCGATAAAATACACGACCACACCGACGATGACGACACCCTCGACGGCGCCAAAGACAAACCCAAGCAGCCGATTAAGAGAGGTCATGAACGGCAGATAGGTTACGATATGCAGAATCTTTTCAATAAACCAGATAACCAGTCCGACCAGCCGTCCGATGATGAGAAACGCGATGATAAACACAATGACCCGCGTGACATTATCGCCCCAGCCCGTTATGCCGATGAGCCAATTCGCGACCGGCTCATAATACCGGCTCGCGATATAGAGGCTGAAGACGGTCCCGAGAAGCGACCCGATCGTATGGATGAGTCCGGCCCAGAGACCCGCAAACGCAAACGCGGCGATGATGACGAGGAGAATGATGTCGAAGAGCGACATACGGGAACATTATTGACTAAAAGATCTGTTAGTCGTGCTATGCTAATCGCGGAAAAAGCTGCTCACCTTTCTTGATTATAACACCTTCTTTGAGTTTTCCCCACTGCTTCTCATCCCCGAGCGTGCCGACGGAAGACCGGCTGATACCAAGCTGCGAAAGAATTTTCTCAGCCGAAACTGGGATAATCGGGAGAAGTGCAACAGCAACGTGCCGAAGCGTCTCTGCCAGCTGGTAGAGGAGCGCATCGATATTCTCCCCGGCCTTGGCTTTTGCCCACGGCTTTTCGTCAGAAATCGTCTGGTCACATACCGCAACCACACTCTGAATGCACTTTACCGCATCATCAAACCGAAACTCGCCCATCGCTTTCTCATAGGCTTGCCAGAAAGACGCTGTGTCAAAACTGTCGCTGGCCTCTGCCGGCACGGCGCTGCGGCTGTACTTCTCAAGCATGGTCAAAATGCGGCATGTCAGATTCCCGATCCCGTTAGCAAGATGCGCAGTGTAAAATTCCTGTAAACGTCCATCCGAAAAATCACCGTCATTGTACGATGACAGAGCCCCTAACATAAAATAACGGAATGGGTCAGTGCCGTAACTGGAGACGACGGAGTATGGATCGAGCACATTGCCGAGACTTTTGCTCATTTTTTCCCCGCCGACCGTAATATAGCCGTGCACAAACTCAACGGTTGGAAGGGGTATCCGAGCCGAGAGGAGCATGCCGAGCCAGTACACAGCATGGAAACGGATGATCCCTTTGCCGATCACATGAGCCACCTCGCGTTTCGCCTCGCTCTCCTGGACCCAGTAGCGGCGATAGAGCTCGTCGCTCGCACCGTATCCAAGCGCTGTAATGTAATTCGACAGGGCGTCAAACCAGACATACATAATTTGGTCTGGATCTCCGGGTACCGGCACACCCCAACCATGCGCTCGCTCCTCGGAGCGCGAAATGCTAAAATCTTGGAGACCGTTTCTCACGAACTGTAAGACCTCGTCCTTTCGAAATTCGGGAAAAATTTTGACGTAGCCCTTTTCAATAACTTCCTCAATTTCTTTTTGAAATTTCGAGAGTCGAAAAAAATAATTTTCCTCCTCAACCGACACCGGTCTCTTTTTATGTTCGGGGCACAAACCATCCACCAGCTCATCCTCGGTATAAAAGAGCTCGCAGCCAACGCAATACAGTCCCTTATATTTTTTTTTGTAAATATCACTCTGGTCGCAGGCATTCCAGAGCGCTTGCGCGCCACGAAAATGACGCTCCTCAGTAGTCCGAATAAAATCGTCAAATGACAGATCGAGTGCATCTTTCAGGCGATAAAACCGCTCCGCATGTTCATCAACAAATTCTCTCACCGGCTTCCCCGCCGCTTCAGCCGCCTGTACATTTTTAAGAGAATTCTCATCTGTTCCACAGAGGTACCGTACGTCCTTGCCGAGAAGGCGCTGATACCTGGCCACAGTATCCGACTGTATGAGCTCAAGCGCAAAACCAATATGCGGTTCGGCATTGACGTATGGTATCGCGTTTGTGATATAAAATTTCGGCATAGACCAGGAATATAATACCTAAAATAAGGCAAAAAATCCAGCCTCCCCTTGACAAAATCACGATTTTGTGCTATACTGTGGCCTTTTTGAAGAGTTTTTTATTAATTCGGCATATGCGAAGTTTTGCACATTCCATTAAACCAGAAACTAATGAGATGTGCAAAATTTGGGTGGAGGAAAGCCCCAATCGGTCGACTATTTACCCCTTACAATCAGAGCCCTTTTGAAATTTTTCGATCACCAGAGGGTCTTGACAAGATCCTCTTTTTATGCTATACTCGGCTCCAAACTTACCCAAACGGGTTTAAGTTAACAAGGAGAACGAGATGAACCTCGACAAGAAGAACGCCAAGTACCTGCAGGCCTACCTGATCATCACCGGGTTCGACATGGGCAGCCTGATCGCCGATGGAGACGTGGGCGATCAGACCAAGAAGGCCATCCTCGCCTACCAAGAGGAGATGCGCCTTCCCACCGACAACGGTGAGCTCAACCTGCCGACCCTCGACCAGATCAACGGTCAGCTTCGCGACTGGGCGAAGAACCCGATCGAAGTGTCGGCCTAGCAGCGAACGGCGCGGCGATCCAGAACCGCACTCTCCCCCGGTGGCGAGTGCGGTTCTGGAAGATTCACTTCAGAGAAAAATTTCAAAAGGGCTCCAAACTAATATAGAAATATTCGACACGATGTGGCTTTCCGTAACCGCATACCCGTGTTAGGCGATGTGGTGGCGAGTTCAGTGCCTTGAAGAATGTTTAACAGACGCTCTTATTTATTTCTCTGAACATTATTTTTACTCTGAACTCCAGTCGCCATTTCGCCTAATACTTCGTCAGCGTGCTACGGGTCCCTATATCTGAACCGCTGATGTTGCCGGATGAAAACGAAGAAGGACGCGGAGGTAGCCGTCGATCTCTCCCATCGGGGCGGCGCCATAAAACTCGCCCAGCGCCTCACGAAAACGCAGAAGTTCGCGCCGCGCGCCGCCTGTCCATCGGCTGTCACGCACCGTCAAATCGAGAAGCTCGAGCACCCGATCCAAACTATGAAGCGTATCCTCTCTGTAACCGCTCTCCCGCGCCCGCCGCGCGCGACTGAGTTCAGCGGCCATGTTCAAAATCTGCTTCTCCCGGGGCAGTGAGTCCCATTTTTCTTGGGTAAGCGTTGGGTGGAAATGCGCCATACTATCATCCAGACTTCTTATCAGTTTCCATTCACAATCACCACAAACTCCCCCTTCTCCGGTATC
>CAYHTX010000018.1:0-1353 GCA_964359615.1 uncultured Gammaproteobacteria bacterium
GCCAAACAGTTATCCAGGTTGTAAGCCTCCTTGGTATTTTTTTCTTCGCCGGATACATCCTGTGCCGGCTGCAGGAAAAAACACAGCGTCGCTACCGCCTCGCTATCGGCTGGACCGGCATTCTCGCGACCGCCTGGATCGGGACGCCGGTCCACGAACTCAGCCACGCGTTCTTCGCGGTCCTCTTTCGACACCGCATCATTCGGCTAAGTCTGTTTGCGCCGAACGAAAAAACCGGCGGCTTGGGTTCAGTCGACCACAGTTTCAACCCGCGCAGTCTCTATCAGCGGATCGGAAACTTTTTTATCGGAGCCGCGCCTATGATCGGCGGCATCACGGTTCTCACTATCCTCCTTATCTTTCTAGTTCCAACCGGACGGGAAATCCTTGAGACGCTTCGGCTCGACAGCGTTGACATGATGAAATTTCTCCGCCAAGTGAGCGGCCTCGCGAGCACGGAACTTTTCAGCTCCTGGCGGTTCTGGCTCTTTCTTTTTTTGTCGTTCTGCATCGCCTCGCATATTGCGCCGAGCCGACAGGATGCAAAAAGCATGTGGAGTGGATTTTTTTGGATCGTCCTTATCCTTCTCCTTATGAACTGCGCCGCGACGCTCATCGGGCGCGACATCGGACGCTCGATTGTCCTCATTCAGGAGTGGCTCGGCGTATTCGCGGCCATGAGTTTCTACGCCATCATCCTCTCTCTCTGCCACTACCTGCTCGCGACGCTCATCCTCCGTCCATTTCAAAAGTCGCTATGATTGGAAAAAAAATTGCGCTGATTCAGCGCGCTCTACGGCGCGAAGATCGCCACGCGCTCCTTGTCGGAAATTTCGGCCATGAGGTGGCGGACGATGTCCTTTACTATCTTCTCCTCAAGAAACTCGAACTGGGATTTGTTCTTATTGAGCAGAGTGGTCGTCCCATCCTTTACGCCATTCCATTCGAGGCGCCGGCGCTCCGCCGCGCGTATCCGGAGCTTCGCGTCCTTCCTTATGACAGGGCGGCGGAGAAGCTCATAGCGGCGCGTGTCCGGGGGCGACGACGCCTCGCGATCCGGCCGAGCGCGTTGCCGGCCCACGTCTACACGAAACTGACCGAGACTACATCGCTCCGTCTCAAAGAATGGCGAGGCGATGAGGAACTCATGATAGTGAAGCTCACGCCGGAAATCACGGGCATTCGCGCGGCATGTCGGATGACTGATGGACTCTTCCGATCACTCCTCGGCGCGTGGCGCGCCTTCCGCACCGAGACTGATGCCGCGCGCTTTCTCCTCGAACGCATGGCGGCGGGCGGTGCCGAGCCGTCATTCCCGCCCATTATTGCGAGCGGGTCTCACGCCGCGTCACC
>CAYHTX010000018.1:1453-11923 GCA_964359615.1 uncultured Gammaproteobacteria bacterium
CATGGCCTCGGCCATGGCGTCGGAACACAGGTCCACGAATCTCCACGAGTGACCGGGAAAAGCGAGGATGTACTCGTGGCTGGCATGGTGATCACGATCGAGCCAGGTGTCTACCGCGAAGGTGCATACGGCATTCGGATCGAAGACGATATTCTCGTAAAAAATCGCGGGTCAGAAATTCTGACGAAGACACCGAGACGACTCCACGTCATCTCCTAGACATTCCTAGTTCGCATCCGGATAACACTGGTCCCCGTCCTGCAGATACCCATCGGGACAGGCGGCGTACTCGGCCGGATCGTACCGATATTCCCGGCATGACCGGAGAAGTAAAAACAGGAGGACAATCAATGCCGCCACGCTGGCCTGCGCAAAGCATCCCCGTTTTCGATGACCGTCCGGCTGTTTGACTTCTGGCTCTTGTGGTTCCATACGCAATATTCGCTGGACAGAAATTTCTCTGGATGCTCCGATCATGTCCGGAGTAAGCGTGATTTAGCGAGTGAGTACCCAGTAATCGAGTGGTGTGCCTGGCAGAGCGTAGCCGTTAAACCAGTCCGGAGTTGAAGCAGCGAGTACTCCGGGGGTCGTGGTCGCGACGGCGGCGCTGTGTCCGGTGCCGCTTCGGTCTGACCAGATGATGTCCGGCGGGAGCACTGTCGCAGTCAGTTGATCCTGTGTGCCGAGGCGAAGCGGAAAATGCGGCGTCACGCTATATGGCTGGGCGAGGAGGTAAGATGCGTGAACGCCCTGATTGAGCTCGCCAGTTGAGACTTCACTGTTCGCCGGCCGGACACGAAGGTAATCATTGTCGCTGTCAGCGGTAAATCCGGAAACCATTGCCCTGATCTCATACGTATCTTCAAAGCCTGCCGTGACTGACTCTTCGTTACTGCCGTTCCAGACGAGGTAGAGACTCTGTGCCGCCCCTTCTCCGAGAGACGAGCCACTAGGTGCGCCCACATAGATGTCACTCCCGCTCCAGAAACTGACGTCGCTCGTGATATCCGCGTTGTTGCGCCAGAGTCGGAACTGCCCGGCGCTGAGCGCGTTGTCAACGCCAGCACTATTATCCATAATATCCACGTCAAATTTGAGTTGCTTCAGGGAAATGTTCCCGGCGCTGTCGGCACGAACACGGAAACGATAGAGTGTTTGTTCAATCGAGTTCACGAGGCTATTATCCCAGGAAAGGGACGGGCTAACGCGGGTGAACGTCGGATATGATCGGTATAACACCTTTTCACTGGCGAGAATCTGTAACGAGTTTGTTCCATTCAGATCATCATCGGTAAGGATGTTGCCGGATGATACCCCGCGCGCGGTGATATGCGCCGAGTCGGCCTGCACGCCGTCGCCAAACTGGATGTGCGGACTCGAGGCTGGTGCGGTGCCGTTTGACGTGCCACTATAGACAACCTTCACAATGAGTTCCTCAGTAGCGTCCTTATTAAGGACAAGTGCTCCACGGGGAAGGCTATATCGCGCCGTGTACTGGCCAGAAACAGGCCCAGATGCGACGAATGATGTGCTGCCAACCAGAATTTCTGACCCGCCGTTTGTTCTCCGGTAGAGCTTGATACCGCTATCGGCAAATGACCAGATCGCATTATCTCCAACCTCCGGCACATAGGTGAATGCCAGTCCCGTCACGTCCACATTTTCAAAGGCTGCGTCGAGATCGAGGACGAGCGCCGGTACTTCTATGCCGGTTCCGCTCGTGCCGACAGCGACCACGCTGGTGACTGGAGTTGCTGAACTCCGAGTGATGGTGAGGGTGGCATCGCCACTAATGAGAGCCACATCGAAATCACCTCGATCAGTGACTGAAACCTGCGGCGCGCTTCCGCTCACGCGTCCCTGGGCTGAAACGCCGCTCGCAAGGCCGTCGAAATACCACCAGCGGTTAGTTCCAGACGTATCAGTGCGGAGATCCACTTCGACCGTTTGTCCGGCTGGAACTACGAGACCGGAGAGGAATGAAAAAAATGCTTCGTCCGGATTTCCGTCAGACACAGCCGGTACCACGCCGTAAACAAATCCGGTGGACGCGTCGACGAGTACCAGGTTGGCAAATGTGCTATCAGCATCGCTCCCGCTCGCGGGCGGATCTACATCGGCCATTCTCATACGGATACTATTCACTTGCACCGCCTCGTACGGCCCGGCAGTGAACGCGATCCGCGTCACAAATAAGTTTGCTCCTGGGACGCTGTTTAGCCAGGTGCTGTCTGACATCGCGCCGAGCGCTTCCCAGTCGATCGAGAGCTCCGGCGTCACCACGACAAGCCCCGCCCTCGTATCAAACACCACCGTACTGCCGTTCACCGTGACCGCGCCGTTACTCGTCGTCGTCAGGTACCACTCCCGCCAGGAGTAGATGAAGGTGTTATCGGCGGTATTCCCGACTTCGGGCGAGACGGTCCAAAAGAAGTGGTAGATGAGGACCGGGGTTCCGCTGTCGTCAGTCGTGACTTCGCGGTACGAGGCATTGGGGCCGGTCGTCTGGAGCTCCACTCGATCGCTGCCGTAGGCGGCGTCGCCGCGTTCATAGAAGCCGCGGGAGGGACTCCAGGCAAAGTAGCCCTGGGGGGCTGATGGGTTGATCCGAATCCGGACGTCATTAAAAGCCTCCGGATGCTCAGTGTTTATGACGAGCGACGCGCCCATGACGTCAATGCCGTCGGCGCGGACAACGGTTTTGGTGAGCGTAAAGTCGGCAAACTCACCGGCCACGTAGCCCTCCGCATCCACGGCATAGTTCGTCTCGGCATGTACGAGGCCGCTATTGTAGTTTTGCGTGCCGATCCGGAAACTGTAGGAAATGTCATTGTCGGAGATGGTGCCGTAAGTGGGGTCGGCTTTGAAGCTGAAGACGAACGTTGCCCGCCCACTCACCGGATCAATCGTCGCCTCGGACGGATCAAGCGGGATACCGGTGGGCAAAAGGTTAACATAGTCATTACCGTAGTCAGCGCCACGTTCACGAAACCCGAGGCTCGGGGTCCATTCGAAGTGTCCCCGGCGCGGGCTCGCGGCCGTATTCTCATAATTGATGTAGATCCGAACGCGGTCAATGCCGCCCGGATCAGTCGAGGTGACCGTGAGGGTCACTGTCTGCACATCGGCCCCGTCGGCCACGTGCGTGAGTTTGCCGACCGAAAGAGCGGCTTCGGGGGGTGCGAGTTGGGCATCGGTTCTCTGAACAAAGAGGAATGACAGCGCAAAAAAAGCGCCGATGGCTCCGACTCTGGCGAGTGTTCTCATAGCGTAGAAGAGATGAGTAATTACTTTACTCTAAAATTAGCAAAAAAGTACCTTGCCGTCAAGGTCGCTGTCCACACCACGGGAGAATGAGAAAGGCGTTGCTCGAAATGCAGCCCTATGGTAAAATTCTCCTGCTTTATTTATTGACATTGCAAATCGTATGAAACGAAAACTGCCCATGGCCGCGCTTATGCTCCTGCCGCTCGTTGGCGCGGGTTGTACCCGAGGTGAGGAGGGGCTGCCGTCAGCGTCGAGCGCTGAACTCGCGGGTTCCCTCCCGAGCGAAACCCGAGAATTCCAAACGAGATATACGAATGGCGAATATTCGGCCAGCGGAAATTATATTTCACCCGGCGGTCCGGAAGAAGTCGGAGTGACGCTCACCCTCGAGCGCGATATGATTACCGACGTGACTTTCACTGAGCGGGCCGTCAATCCGATCTCGAAAAATTTCCAAAAAATGTTTGCGGATACCTACAAGCCGTTTGTGGTCGGCCGGAGCATTGACGACGTCTCGCTCACAAAGATCTCCGGCTCGTCTCTCACTCCGCAAGGATTTCAGGATGCTCTCCGCAAGATTAAAACCGATGCATCGCGCTCATGAGGCACGCCTGGCGGATGGCGCCATCGTCTTTGAGGCCATTGGGACAACCTGGCGGATCGATCTTCCGACAGAACTCTCACGCGAGCGGCGGGCAGATATTTTTTTTCGGATAAAGGAACGGGTCGAACAATTTGACAAAAACTACTCGCGGTTTCGTGCTGATTCTCTCGTGACTGCGATGATGCAGCCCGGGACATATACCCTGCCGCCTGATGCAGCGCCGCTTTTTTCTCTCTACGAGAAGCTCTACCGACTGACGGGCGGTCGGATGACGCCGCTCACTGGCCAGCTTCTCGCCGATGCCGGGTACGATGCCGACTATTCGTTTGAGCGGCGCCATCTCCGCGAACTTCCGACCTGGGAAGCGGCTCTCGAATACGCCTACCCGACGCTCACGATAAAGCAGCCTGGTATTTTGGATTTGGGCGCGGCCGGAAAAGGCTACCTCATTGATATTATTGCGGCGATCCTGCATGCCGATGGCATTCCGGCGTTTTGCATAGACGCTGGCGGAGATATTTTGTATCATGGAGATGGTGACACGCCGCTCCGTGTCGGTCTCGAGGATCCGAATAACGAGCGCCGCGTCATCGGGGTTGCCGAAATACGAAATCAGAGCCTATGCGGCTCAGCCGGCAACCGGCGCGCCTGGGACGATTTCCACCACATTATCGATCCGAAAACAAAAGCATCGCCGCGTCACCTCCTCGCGACCTGGGCGGTCGCCGATTCAGCGATCCTGGCGGATGCGCTGGCGACAGCCCTCTTCCTCGTCGACAGCGAACGACTGAGCGCCGCCTGGTCATTTGAGTATCTCCTACTCTATCCTGACTATTCCGTCGCCCGTTCAGATCACTTCCCCGCCGAGCTTTTCACTTCATCTTCCGACACCTATGATCCGCGCGCTTGATACTGCCATTGATCGGACAGCGATGTATCGTCTGACGCTCTATGGACTCGCGGCAATTGCCGTGATATCGATCATTCTCAGTCTCTTTGAACTCGTTCCCTACGATGCGCCGCGGCTCCTTCTGTCCCTCGCGATTACAACGAGCGTAAGCGTCGGCCTCAGCCATCTCCTCGCACGCCTCTTTCGCTCTCCGAACAATCCCGAATCCGCCCTCGTGACCGCGCTCATTCTTTTTTGCCTCATGGCGCCGCCGGGAGATGTGAAAGGGGCGCTCGTGCTCACCGGCACCGTGGCCTTCGGAGCGATCAGTAAATATTTCATCGCCTTCCGAAAGAAACATCTCTTCAATCCGGCAGCCGCCGGCGCCGCGTTCTCGAGCCTCGCCCTCGGGAGTCTCGGCGGCGGCGCCATCTGGTGGGTCGCGAGTCCGGTGCTCCTGCCGGTCATCGCCGTTGTCGGATATGTGATTTTGAAAAAAATTCGCCGCTTTACCCTCTTTTTCACGTTTGCCGGAGCAGCCGCCCTGACCATCCTCATCGTTGGCGCGAGCATTCCGGGATATCTCACGTGGGCGTCGCTCCCTGCGATCCTTTGGCAGACGATCGCTTCGTGGCCGATCGTCTTTTTCGGCGCGATTATGCTCACTGAACCCCTCACCCTGCCGCCGACCCGACGCGCTCAGATCATCTACGGCCTCCTGGTCGGCATGTTGTTCGGCTCCCCCTTTCATCTCGGACCCATCTACGCGACTCCTGAAAATGCCCTCCTCATTGGAAATATATTTTCGTGGCTGATCAGCCCAAAAACCAAGCTGCTCCTCCGACTCAAAGAGCGCCGGAGACTGACCCCTGACGTCTATCATTTTTCATTTGCGCGGACAACTGACTACCGCTACGAGCCTGGGCAGTACCTCGAGTGGACGCTTCCCCACACCCGGCCGGACAGCCGCGGCGTCCGACGCTACTTCACCATCGCCTCATCGCCGACAGAAGGCGACCTGGCGATGGGCGTGAAAATTCAAGCCGATTCTAGCAGCTTCAAACGCGCACTCCTCGCCATGCAGCCGGGGGATACACTGGTGGCGTCGCAATTGGCGGGCGATTTTACACTTCCAAAAAACAAGCAGCAGCCGCTCGCATTTATTGCCGGCGGCATTGGCGTGACACCGTTTCGAAGCATGATCCGCTATCTTCTCGATACAAATCAAAAACGGGATATCATTCTCTTTTATGCGTGTGCCTCGCCGGCCGATTTCGCCTACCGTGAATTATTTGAGGAGGCGCGAAAAAAAATTGGGGTAAAAAATATCTACATTGCGAGCGTCCCGAAAGGAGAAAAACCTGGCTGGATCAGCTACACCGGATATCTTCGCGAGGAAATTTTCAAAAAAGAAATTCCCGATCTCCAGGAACGCATATGGTATCTCTCAGGTCCAAACGCCATGGTTGAGTCGTATAAACGCCTGCTCCGCTCGCTCCATGTAAGACGTACCCGCATACGGACCGACTATTTCCCCGGATTTTGATTCGCCCTGCGAGGACCGGCATCACGAGGGATATCAGAGAGCGGATAGCGGCTCAACCTAATCTGCGTATGATAGGCCATCAAACTGTCCTGCCGCGCCATCCGCCCCCAAAACTTCAGTACCGTTGACAACTCGAAACCATCCTTCCTGCCCGTCGGCGCGTGTCACCCTGCACCACTCGATATCGTCACAGCCGGCGATTGTTATCATTTCATTCTTCTGTATTCGAAAACTGACCATCCCGTCTGTGGGAGATGTCTGAAGCGTGAGGGGCGTGAGGGCGGTCACAGGCGTAGCCGGATCTCTTCTTTCATAGAACAACTTTTGTACGCGCCTCAGCCTCCCCTCTTCTGACAATTTCCATTCATCGTCATAAAACCACGTATCGAGAATCTTCGCCCGCGCCCGAGTGACGACGCGGCCATTCCCCGAAAATTCCATATCGCGGAACTGCCCCGGAATGGTCCCTAGCAAAACGATGTTTTCTCCATCAAACGTATAAAAACTGGAGGTGTAATCTGAGCTCGGCCCGGTGTCAGTGACCAGGACTTCTTTCTGCGAGTCTGACGTCTCTACGTCCACGATGATAAAATCCGACGCCGGTGAATACCCCGGCGTTCGGGTCGTCATTTCATTCATGCTGAGGAGGCCATAGCGCTCGAGTCCGATGTCTCCGGCGATAATCGCATACTCCACACGCTCGACGACGCCGTCGCCATTCAGATCTTCGTCTTTTGAAATGGAGAGCTCGGCTCCGGGATAGCGGAGGCTCGCGTTCGAGGCATCCGACGGTCTTGCCTCGCGCCCGCGCAGTGAGGAGAACATCCCAATCATGATAATAACGATGATGCCACCGATGATGCCGTAACGCGTCGTTTTATCCATATGATACTTCTTATGATTGAACGGTATCGCCAACGATATCTCCATCCTTCAGCGCAATTATGCGACGCGCATGGCGCGCGTACTCCTCCTCGTGCGTGACCATGACGATCGTCTGACCGCTCCGGTGGAGATCGAGGAACGCCTCCATGACCAGCTGTCCGTTCTGTGAATCGAGGTTCGCGGTCGGCTCATCGGCAAAGAGCACCTGGGGATCATGCGCGATCGCGCGCGCGATCGAAACGCGCTGCTGCTGTCCGCCGGAGAGCTGGCTCGGAAGATTTCGCTCTTTGTCTCCCATGCCGATCCGTTCGAGCGCGCTCGCCGCCTTGGCAAAAGCCGCCGCCTTTGTCGCACCCTGCATGATGATGGGCAGCGCCACATTTTCGAGGGCCGTGAGTTCTGGCAAAAGTGCGTAGTCCTGGAATACGAACCCCATCTTATGGAGCCGAAGCGAAGTTTTTTCCGCCTGGTTCAGACTCGCGGTCGGAGTGTTATCAAAGTATATCTCGCCCGAGGTCGGCTCATCAAGGAGCGATATCTGATAGAGGAGTGTTGACTTCCCTGCTCCGGACGGGCCGACGATGGCCACAAATTCACCGTCGCCGATCGCGAGGTTGAGCGATTTGAGAACCGTCAGCGCCAGCTCGCCGCTGCCGTAGGTTTTTACCAGGTTTTTCGTCTGAATCATACGCGATGTCTTATCGGCCCAAAATCGCATTGAGCGTGTTCCGTCGGACAATAATCTTCGCCGGCACATACCCGGCGATGAGTGTGACGGTGATGAGGATCGCGATCCGAATGGCAGCGCCAGCCGGTGTCACGACCAAGATGCCGTCGGAAAAGGGAAAATTAATGGGGTGCGCGGTAAAATAGGGCCTGAGGACGCCGAAGGTCAGGCTGACGCCGATCATGGACCCGACACTGGCATAGAAAAACGCCTGAAGAACGTAGGAAAACTGAATGGCAAATGGGCTGATCCCGATGCCCTTCATAATGCCGATGAATTTTCGCTTCGTCACGGCATTGATGAAAATAACGATAAAAATAGTAATGGTCGCGACGACGAGCGCGATCGATGAGAGCGCATTGCCGAGCACGCCCATGGTTGTTTCAATGTCGCGGAGAAATGACGGAATGGCTTCGTCCGAAGTCTGGACGCGCGCCGCGCGAGTCCCCAAAAAATCTTTTATTTCGCTCGTCAGCATCGGCGCATACGCATAGTCGGTGCGGATCGCGATTTCCTGCACCTGCTCCTTATTGACCGGGATCAAACGCCGGAGTTCCTGATCAAGCACAAAAAAACGCGTGGATATTTCATCCACCTTGCTTTTCACGATCCCTTTCACGATAAATTCTTTGACAATCGGCGCCTCGCCTTTGTCTTTTCGCGGCAGCGTCATCCGGACGCGGCTGCCGACATCCACGTCCTCGAGGAGATCAAGCCCCGGAATGTTGGCATCGGCAAATGATGAATATTTTTTTAAAAGATTCGCGCCGATGAGCACATACCCCTCTTCTCCGCTCGCGAGGTGCTCACCGTACTGGATGAAACGGGAAAATTGCGTCACGGCTTCCTCCCGCTCCGGATCGATGCCGACGACCCGCATGGCGATCTGATTCGGTCGTTCATTTTTCTCCGGCAAGCGGGTGAGTGTTCCGAGGATGGTGGCGCCGACGCCATAGCGCGGTGAAATGGCCGTCACTCTCGGATGGTGCTCGAGGTATGAAATCAGTTCCGGCGAACATTCGATGTAATCGCGCCCCTCAGCCGACGTGATGATCACTTCGCCGGCATAGCTGTTCCGGTACTGGACAAATGATCCGGAAATGAGGCCGAGAAGAAGCCCGGAGACAACGACGAGGTTAAGGAACGTCAGCACCATGATCGAGATGATGAGCGCCGTCGTCCCTTTGCCGGCGCGCCTGAGCTGGCGAAATGCCAAAAAGAAGCCGACACGAAGAGCATGTAATGTTTCTTTTTTCCGTTGAAGAATTTTTTTCATGACTGCGATAGAGCTTGGGGCAGCTTATCCCGCAAACAGCTTACTCACGATATGCTGCGGTTGCTTCGAGTTCTTCCCCGATATGGGTTTCGTAATACTCACGAGGCATAAAGTTATCCCGCGACAATGCCAGCTTGAGAGCATGTACCCCGGCCGTAACGTACGGCAGGATATAACTGTTGTTGTTTATACCTTCATCAATCGTGTGCTCAATTGCCGTGCGTAACGCGTGCATATACTCTTTATGCTTTTTTGGGTCATTGAGCATTGTTGTGACAGGGTCTACCCCGGAAAACAATCCGGGGCCCTTCTCTGCCAAAAATTGATCAAGAAAAATTGGCCCAATCCCGGCCATAAAATTCTGTGCCAAGCCTGGTGCTAATTCAGGTAAGGCTGGTAATTGGCGCACCGGCAGACCAGTCCGGTTCAAATCCAAAACCAATTTTGCCCCAAAGGTTCTTCCGTTCCCATCGGCGAATGGGTGAATGAGTGATACTCCCAGCAATTGAAAAAAGATCATTGCTTTCATCTTATCCTCGAGCGTCTCGGCTTCAGTGACCAGAGCGTCTGCTCTATCGCACAGTTTGACAGTGGCCTCTCTCAAGTGATCGGTGAGTCCTACAAAGATCTGCTCATCCGTGCTCCCGTCTGCTTGGGGCGTATATAACGGCTTATGATGCGGAGCGTGAACGATTTCATCCGGACCATCATCGATGCTCCTTCTCCCAAATTGACGATAATGCCCTCGACGAGGCATAAAGACACGAAAACGAATTGAGCTTGCCAATCCTTGGCCGCGATTCGTATCGAGAGCGATCGTTTGTTCACGACTCAAGAAATTTGGGTCACGCCGCATGCCTTCGGAGAATTCCTTCATGAGCAAAGATCCTATATCATGCACTTGACCCGGCGTCTCAACGGCTGGATGGTCATCTGTGAGTAACCGCGCCATGGCCTCAAATTGAAAATCTTTTGGAATTGGTTCGTGGACTGCCCCACGAGTTGTTAACCGATGGATGATAGCGAGTTCGCGACGGGTAGGTCGTGGGTGCTCGAGAAACGTCGGCAAAAAACGTAAAAATTCATTCCATCCGACCTCTTTCTTTTCAGAAGAAAGCGGGAAAAATCCTCCTTCAAGTTTACCAGAATCACGTGTCATAAATAATACGTGTGTTTTATTTCCAAAACTCGTCGCGGTGTTTTTTGGACGAAGTTCGAACATTCTTTGAGCAAACCCCCAACTAAGGAAGCCAGCCCCGCCACTGCTCGACAAGCT
>CAYHTX010000019.1:0-11858 GCA_964359615.1 uncultured Gammaproteobacteria bacterium
ATTTCCTCGGGCTTGGCCGTGCCATGCGAGATCATGTGCACAATTTTTTCCGCAATGACGGTGGTTTTCCCGGTTCCCGCGCCGGCGACGATGAGGAGTGGTCCGGATTCGTGCTGAACCGCTTTCTCCTGCTCGTCGGTTAATTTTTTTTCCAGTGGCATAACAAAGCAATCTGATCCCTAGTGTGCCACAAAAAAGAGGGAGGAACAAGACGCTCGTACCAGAGCGGCCTGGGCTTATTCGATAAATCCCCCGGCCTGCATCTGCCAGAGCTTTTTATAGAGTCCTTTGTCCATCCGGAGCAGATCATGATGGTTCCCCTCTTCGACAATGCGTCCGCTGTCCATGACGATGATGCGATCCATCTTCATAATCGTTGACAGACGATGGGCGATCACAATCACGGTTTTTCCTTGCATGAGGGTGCTGAGCGCGTCTTGAATAAGATGCTCCGAGTTTGAATCGAGGCTTGAGGTCGCTTCATCCATGAGGAGAATCGGCGCATCGCGAAGAATGGCCCGCGCGATCGCGACCCGCTGGCGTTCGCCGCCCGAGAGTTTCACGCCCCGCTCGCCGACCATGGTCTCATACCCGTCCGGAAAACTGGTGATGAATTCATGGCAGTGCGCGCGCTGCGACGCCTCGATCACTTCATCATCCGTCGCCTCGGGTTTGCCATAGCGGATGTTTTCCATGAGCGACCGGTGAAACAGAATCGGATCCTGCGGCACCATGCTCGTCATCTGCCAAAGGCTCTCCTGCGTCACGCGGGTGACCTTCTGTCCATCAATCAGAATCTTGCCGCTCGCGACGTCATGGACCCGGAGGAGGAGCTTCACGATGGTTGACTTGCCCGCGCCTGACGGCCCGATAATCGCGAGTTTTTCTTTCGGCTTGATCGTGAGGGTGAAGTTGTTGATGACCTGCCGCGTCTGGTGGTAGAAGAAGTTCACGCCATGAAATTCGATTTGTCCCCGCGTCACGCGGAGTGTTTCCGCGCCGATCACATCCTGGATTTCATGCGGCGTTTCGAGAATGGCCGTCATCTGATCGGCTTCGGCGATGCGCTCGAACATGTGCCGGATGGTGCGCCCGAAGTTCCACACCTGATCAAAGGTCGTGAGGAGGTAGGCCTGGATCAGAACAAAATCGCCAACGGTCAGGATCCCGCGCTGCCAGAGCCCGATCGCGATGTAGAAAATTCCGAGTTCGAGCGCGATCATGAGCGCCGCCTGCGCGCCTTCGAACAGCGAGTCGAGATCCCAGGTGAATTGCCGGAGGCGTCTGACCTCCTCGGTCGCGCCGCGAAAATATTCATTCTCGCGATCATAGCCGTTAAAGAGCTTCACATTGCTCTGATTGGTCACCGTATCGGCGATGATGCGGGAGACGTTTGACTCGGCATCGCTCCGCTTCAGGTCAAAGGCAAACTTGTAGTTGGTTAGAAACCAGTTGACAGAGAGGTAGATAAGAATCCAGACCACTACGATGCCGCCGAGAATGGGGCGCTCCGAAAAAAGCACAACAAGGACGAACACGATGTTGACGACGAGTCTCGTCAGGTACCAGACAAGGTTGTCTGTGATATTTTCAAATGCGCCCACAAAATAATTCACCCGTTTCACGAGCGCCCCGACGAAATGGCTGTTGAAAAAGCCGAATGAGTGCCGGTGCAGGTACTGAAAACACATGTTCGTAAGGTCCTGGATGACGCGCGGCTGGAAACGGTTATTGAGAACCGCCGCTACGCGCCAGAGCAGCCATTGCCCGCTGTGGAGGAGCGTAATCGCGAGGAGAATCCGGATAAGCTGCCGCCGAACATCCCCGGTTCCCGCTGTCAGCACATCAAAAAAATCCCGATAAAAAAGCGGAATGCTGGTCGTGGCAATCGCCGCGACTATAACGCACACAAGCAAAAACAGCCCTTTCCACTTATGTCTGAGGACATGGTGCCAATAGATTTGCAGTGTCCGCCTCGTATTTGCCTTCATATGTTAGAACTTCGCTCGAAAACCACCTGATTCGCCCGAATGATGGTTTTGAACCAGATTTTAGCCAAAATCTGACACTTTTTCAGCGCCAACCGCGTAGTATACGCCTCTTTTTGTTCACGGTCAAATCTGTCGCGGTGATCTCTCCGCCCGCCCTCTCCTACCCCAAACTCTAGGGATCGGCTTCCCTCATCAAACAACAACCCCTCTCCTGTTAGGAGAGGGTGGGGTGAGGTTCTCGTCTATTGCCGATTTCACGTCAGGACGCCGGCGGCAATTTCCGATATTTCTTCCCGACGCGCAGCCGCGCCAGTTCCTTTTCCATACTCGCCTGAAGACGGGCAAATTCGACGTCGCCCATCTCTTTCTGTGATCTGATAAGCTCCTCGGCTCGCCGCCGCGCCGCTTCCGCTCGATCGAGATCAATGTGCTCTGCCCGCTCGGCCGTGTCGGCGAGCAGATAGAGGAGATTGCCTTTTCGGACTTCAAGCATACCTCCCGATGTCGCGAGGGATGTCGCCGGGCCGTCGTCTTTATAGATCAAAATTTCCCCCGGCGCGAGAATGGAGAGGAGCGGAATGTGGCCAGGTAAAACGGTAATTTCTCCGGTCGTGGTCGGCAGCGTTACTTTGGTGATGGTTGCGTCGTCGTAGATAGTACCGTCCGGCGTGACGACCTTGAGCGTGATCATACGAAAACTATTTGATGAGTTCGATGGATTCGATGAGGACCGGCGTCAGCGGATTATCGCGCTCGTCTCCGGCCACGGCCTCGATGGCGTCTACCACCTCCATGCCTGCTACCACACGCCCGAAGTTGGTGTGCTTCCCATCAAGCCACGGTGTCGCTGTGGCAGTCACAATGAAAAACTGCGACCCGTTGGTATTGGCGCCGGCATTTGCCATGGCGAGACTGCCGCGGACGATCGGGTGGGCGTTCATTTCGTCGGCAAATTTATATCCCGGCCCGCCGGTGCCGTGCGTTGCGCGATCGAGATTGCGGCTGTTCGGATCCCCACCCTGAATCATAAAATCCGGAATCACACGGTGGAAGGTCGTGTTATTATAAAATCCGCTCGCCGCGAGATTCAGAAAATTATTGACCGTGACTGGGGACTCGTCGGCATAAAATTCGACCGTGATATCACCCTGGCTCGTCCGGAGTACCGCTTTTGCATTCTCCTTTGCCATATCCTCCTGTCCGTCCAAAAACCTTTTTTTCTCTTCTGTCATACCGATAGTGTTATCTCCTTCAGCTTGCTTTGTTTGATAGACAGTTTGCTCACCCGCTGTGCAGCCAGCGCCCATAAATATAGCGAGCAGCAGGATTAGGATTATTCTTTTCATAGAATATATGTCATCATTTCACTTCCTCAATGCCGCCAACCATGTAAAACGCCTTCTCACCTTTCTCATCATGCTTCCCGTCAAGAATCTCGCGAAATCCTCGGACTGTTTCAGCGACTGGTACATATTTTCCCTCACGACCCGTAAACTGCTGTGCGACAAAGAACGGCTGGGAGAGAAAACGCTGAATCTTCCGCGCGCGAGCCACCGTGCGTTTGTCTTCGTCTGACAGCTCTTCCATACCTAGAATCGCGATAATGTCTTGCAAATCTTTATAGCGCTGCAGCACGCGCTGGACTTCACGCGCCGTCGCGTAGTGTTCCTCGCCGACAAATTGCGGGTCGAGAATCGTGGATGTCGAGTCAAGCGGATCAACGGCCGGGTAAATACCGAGTTCCGACAGTGGCCGACTCAAAACGCCCGTTGAGTCAAGATGGGCGAAGGTCGTGGCTGGTGCCGGATCAGTCAGGTCGTCTGCCGGCACATAGACTGCTTGCACCGATGTAATGGATCCTTTGTCAGTTGAGGTAATGCGCTCCTGCAAGGCACCCATTTCGGTGGCGAGCGTCGGCTGGTAGCCGACGGCTGATGGCATACGCCCGAGAAGCGCCGATACTTCTGATCCAGCCTGCGTGAAACGGAAGATGTTATCAACGAACAGGAGTAGATCCCGACCTTCTTCATCGCGGAAGTATTCAGCCATGGCGAGGGCAGTGAGCGCAACGCGAGCGCGTGCCCCGGGCGGTTCATTCATCTGTCCGAAGACGAGCGCGGTCTTCTCGAGGACGCCCGACTCGCTCATTTCGCGGTACAGATCATTTCCCTCACGCGTGCGCTCCCCGACACCGGCAAACATCGAATAGCCGCCGTGTTCCTGCGCGATGTTGCGGATGAGTTCCTGAATGACCACTGTTTTCCCGACGCCCGCGCCGCCAAACAGTCCGACCTTGCCGCCCTTCAAAAATGGACAGAGAAGATCGATGACCTTAATCCCGGTTTCGAGAATTTCGGTTTTCTGGGATTGCTGTTTGAATTCCGGCGCACTGCGGTGAATCGGATATTTTTTCTTCGTTTTCACTTCGCCTTTGCCGTCAATCGCGCCGCCGGTAACATCGAACATTCTGCCGAGCGTCTCTCCCCCGACCGGCACCGAAATGGGCGCGCCGGTGTCTGTGACTTCTGCGCCGCGCGCGAGTCCGTCCGTCGTATTCATCGCAATGGTGCGGACGATGTGGCCGCCAAGATGCTGTTCGACTTCGAGGATGAGTTTTTCTTTGCCGCGGCTGACTTCAAGCGCGTTATAAATCGCCGGCAACTCCCCCGTAAACTCCACATCAACCACGACGCCGATAATTTGTGAGATTGTGCCTTTGCTCATATGTATTAGAATCTAGAAAGTAGAAAGTGGAATCTAGAAATTTACCCATTTCGTAAATTCTACTTTCTATTTTCCCTTCGGTCTGAGGACTCGTTTCGGCTGAGCTCAACGTCGAAGCCAGGATAGAAGACTACTTTCTATTTTCTCTTTTTTCAACCAAGCGCCGCCGCACCGCCGACAATTTCAGAAATTTCCTGCGTGATGCCGGCTTGCCGCGCCTTATTATAGGTTAAACTCAGCTCGCGGATCATGTCCCCGGCCGCCTCTGACGCGTTCCGCATCGCGAGCATGCGGGCCGAATGCTCGCTCGCCGCTGACTCGAGAATCGTCTGATAGAGCTGAACCTCGACGAGCCGCGGCAGCATAACGGAAATCATTTCTGTGAGGTCCGGCTCGATCAGATACTCTTCGAGATCGAGCTGGCCGTTCGGATCATGATGCGGTTCGTTTTTTCCGAGCCGATCGAGTATAGTTTCGATATCGCGAATATTGACCGGTAGAAGCTGGACAAGGCGCGGCTCCTGGGTCAGACTGCTTTTGTAATCCGTATATGCCACCATGACTTTCTGATAGGAATTTTTAATATATTCTTCGCGCACGAGCCGAGTGAGCGGGAGAATATCCGCGAAGGTCGGTCGGTCGCCAAAGGTGTCGAAGACCGCGATGAGCGGGTAGTTATTTTTCCGGGCGAAATCCGCGCTTTTCTTGCCGACGCCGATGATATGAATTTCCGGCTCAATATCTCTCGGCTTCTCATCTGCCTCGAGACCGAGTGGTTGATACGCCAAACCCTTTTTATGTTGTAATAGCCCGCGCGCTTTGCGGAACATATTCGCGTTATAGCTGCCGCACAGCCCCCGGTTCGAGCTGACAAGTACGACGAGAATTTTTTCAACCGGCTTGAGCCTGAGAAGCTCGAACACACTCGGATCTGCCTGACCGAGCAAATCCAAAATCTGCCGCGCCATCACCGCATAGGTGCGCGTATTCACCGCCGCCTCGACGGCTCGGCGCATCTTCGCGGCCGAGACCATTTCCATGGCTTTCGTGATCTTCTTCGTGTTGTTCACGGAGCGCATGCGGCGTTTGATGGCTTTGGTATTCACGGGCATATAGCTATTTCATGTAGCATGTATCTGTATCATGCAGACTGTAACCGATTGGCAACACAGTGCATGAAAATTCACCCCTGCTTCTTAAACCCCTCCCCCGCCTCTTTCAAACTCTTCTCGATCTCATCACTCCACTCGCCCGCAGCGATTTTATCGAGGAGCGGTCGGTGCGCCTTTTCCATCATCTCCAGAAATTGTTTTTCAGACTGGCGAATGTTTGCGACCTCGATGTGATCAAAGTAACCATTTGAGACTGTATAGATGACCGCGACCTGGTGTTCTAACGCCATCGGCGCGTACTGCGGCTGCTTCAAAAGCTCCGTGATTCGGCGGCCGCGCTCGATTTGTTTTTTGGTTTCTGAATCGAGATCAGACGCAAACTGGGCAAAGGCCTCGAGTTCGCGAAACTGCGCCAGGTCGAGCTTGAGACGCCCGGCAACTTTCTTCATGGGTTTGATCTGGGCCGATCCCCCGACGCGGGACACGGAGATGCCGACATTCAAGGCCGGGCGGATACCTTTATAGAAAAGATCCGTTTCGAGGAAAATCTGACCGTCGGTAATCGAAATGACGTTCGTCGGAATGTAGGCTGAGACGTCACCGGCTTGCGTTTCGATAATCGGGAGCGCCGTGATGGAACCCCCGCCAAAATCTTTATTCATGCGCGCCGCGCGCTCGAGGAGGCGCGAATGGAGATAAAAGACATCTCCCGGATACGCCTCGCGGCCTGGTGGACGGCGAAGGAGAAGCGACATTTCACGGTAGGCCCAGGCCTGTTTCGTCAGGTCATCATAGACAACCAACACATCTTTGCCCTTATCCGCAAAATATTCCGCCATGGCGACGCCTGCGTACGGCGCGAGGTACGACATGGGCGCCGGCTCTGAGGCACCGGCCACGACCACGATCGTATATTCCATCGCTCCAGCCTCGCGGAGTTTCGACACGATGCGCGCGACTTTTGATTCTTTCTGGCCAATCGCCACATAGACGCAGATCATGTTCTGCCCCTTTTGGTTGATAATGGTATCGAGTGCGACCGCGGTCTTTCCGGTCTGCCGGTCGCCGATAATGAGCTCGCGCTGGCCGCGGCCGATCGGGATAAGCGCGTCAATCGCTTTAATACCGGTCTGCACCGGCTGATTCACCGGCTCGCGCGTAATCACGCCGGAGGCCACACGCTCGACCGGGTAAAATTCTTTCGTCCGCAGTGTCTCTCCCCCATCGATCGCTTCCCCAATGGCATTCACGACTCGCCCGATCAGCGCCTCGCCGACCGGTACCGACATAATCTTGCCGGTCCGTTTCACGGTGTCGCCTTCCTTAATATGTTTGAAATCTCCGAGAATAATCGCGCCGACGGTTTCGTCTTCGAGATTGAGCGCAATGCCATATGTGTTGCCCGGAAACTCCAGCATCTCCTGCGCCTGGCATTTTTCGAGTCCGCTCATGCGCGCAATGCCGTCGCCGATTGCGACCACCTTTCCCACCTCTTCGACCTGTACATCGGTTGAAAACGCCTCGATATTTTTCCGGAGCGATGCGACAATTTGATCTGTATAACTCATAATGAAAATTTAGTGTCTAGGTTATGGAGGCTGCGAGACGTGTGAGCTCGCCCCGGGCGCTCGCATCGTATATCGTATCGCGGTCACGCACGACCACGCCTCCGATGAGCGCCGGATTCACCAATTCGTGAATGGTGACGCGTTCGCCGAATATCTGTTTCATTTCATCTTTTAATCCATCCGAGAGCGCCGCGGCTGATTCGAGCTCGATCGTTCGCGCTCCGGTCAACTCGGCCGCATACGCACGGAACTCCTCAATAATCGCCGGGGTCTTCTTCATAAGCCCCTGTTTTTTCAAAAAATCGGCAAACACACCAGTCGCCCGGTCAAGCGCCTCGCCGGACAGGCCGTCCGTCACCTCGCATAAAATTTTCGCGCAGTCGCGCGGTGAACATCTTCGCATACGCTATTTTTTCATTTTAGGGAGTCTGTCTGAAACATACGACTCGTGCTCCGCTCCCTGGAGTTTCGACCCTAAAATTTTTTCCGCCATGAGCGTCGCCAGTTTCACGGTTTCGCTCCGGATCTCGAGAATGGTTGCCTCTTTTTCCGTCTGAATCTTTTCCCTCGCCTGCCCGACGAGAGTTGCGATCTCGGTCTTCGCTTCGAGCTTCATCTTGTCCCCCATCACTTTGGCTTCCTCATGCGCTTTCGCGGCGATTCTGTTCGCCTGCGTCTTCGCGTCATCGAGTTTCTCCTGGTACGCCTGGTTCGCCATCACCATCTTCGTTTCGATTTCCTTCGCTTTATCGAGGCTGTCGTCAATGAGCTTCCGCCGTTCCTCCAGCTTTTTCGTGAGCGGCTTCAAAATCAAAAACCACACAATCGCGAGCACCACGGCGAAGTTGAAGAGCTGAGAAAAAAAAGATGATACGTTCAGTCCGAGCGTCGCGGCGATGCTTCCGGATCCGACGTCGACTTCCGCCTGCGTTTCTCCGCCTCCGGCGGTCGTATTCCTCGCGCCTGCTTCGAGGTCGTTTGTTCGAGCTATCATAGAAATCGTGTGTGAAACAAAGCTATCTCAGCCCAGCCGCCGAAGCGGACGAGCTGAAGAGCTCTACTTATCCAAGAGTAAAAACGACCACCAGAGAATAGATCGCAATGGCTTCGGCGAACGCAGCGCCTAGGAGCATTGGGACAAAGAGACGCTGCGCCGCTTCCGGATTGCGGCCGATTGATTCCATGGCTTTGGAGACGATTCTCCCGATGGCCAGGGCCGGAAAAAAGCCGCCGACGGCCATGGTAAAGGCCTTGGCCATCACCACGACTGATTCGTGTTCCATACAGTTTCCTTTCTTCGATATGTTTCGTCGAGGGATCTTTTGGAAAAAAGGTATTTAACCTCGCGCCATACCGATATTAGAAATTAGAAATTAGAAATGAGAATTTTTTCGATGTTCTCCCTTCTACTTTCCATTTTCCCTTCGGTCTGTCGAAGCCAGGATCGAAGACTGCTTTCCACCTTCTCTGTTTCACATGCTTCAATGTTCTGCTCCATGCGGCTCGCTGCCGGCGACCGTCAGATACACGACCGTGAGCATGGCAAAGACTGACGCTTGGATAAGGCCGACCAGAAGCTCGAGGAGCATAAACGGCATCGGTACCACGGCCGCCACGAGGCCGCCGATGACTGAAATCAAGACCTCGCCGGCAAAGATATTTCCAAACAGACGAAGCGACAGGGATATGACCTTGGCGAATTCAGCGATAATCTCGAGGATACCGATCATGAATTCTATGAGCGCCGTGAAAATCGCAATCGGGCCGTGTTTCAGACTCTTCACGATCGTGCCGATCTGAATAAATTTATTGGCATGCGCGAAAAACCCGATGCTCCCGAAGGCAAAGAGGTGCGAGGCGATGACTGAGACGAGTGCCATGGCGACGGTCAGATTCAAATCCGTATTCGCCGGACGCAAAAGCGGGCTGTGTCCGAGCGTAATGCTCCCGGTCCCGGGCATGAGACCGAGCCAGTTTGAGAGGAGAATAAACAAAAAGACCGATCCGACAACGGGCAAAAAACGCATCGTCTTGGCCCGAGCGCCCGTCACCTGATCGAAGTACCCCATGAGTGACTCAAGAAAAAACTCCGCGGTATTTTGGACCCGCCCCGGACGAAGCCGGACCGAACGCGTGATAAAAAGACCGAAGATAAAAAGAATTACGATCGCGATCCAGGCATTGACCATGGTATTTGTCACAGCAACCGGACCGATCTGCCCGATCACTTCTGGCGCAAGCGTGGGAATGTGGATTTCTGACATACGCATTCATCTATCATGAATCATATAGCACGAGACAGTCATCATGTTGTACCGATATGAGCGGAAACATACAGCGGCTGGCAAAGAGTTTACCTGCCATCTGTTCCTGGCCGCTCTGCCTCTGGCTTACTTTTTTTGTCTTCTGCCGTGATCTTCTTCTGGTAAAACAACCGGCGATACTCTTCGGCATACCGCTTACTTTTCTGGTAGATCATTTTTCCGGATATGATGGCTGCGAGAACAAACGCGCCAACCGTTCCCCAGGGACCGACCCCGTAGCGCTCGTCAATCCACTGACCGATCAGGACAAAAAAAACTACCGGAAGCGCTATGACAATACCAAAATCCCCGGCGATTTGCAAGCCCATCATATAGGACTTTCTTTCGAGTGGATCTTTGGGGAGGATGGCCATATTTGCCCTTGAAATGGGCATAGTATAGGGCTTTTTTTCATCTCTGTCAAAGGCAACGAAAAAAATTTACCTTATTTTAGAGAATAAACGCCGCGTATTGGCTTCAATCCGTCCTGTCATTTCTTCATATGAAGTCCCCCGGACCTCAGCAAACTTTTTGACTACCTCCTCAACCATCCACGGCTCAGCCCTCTGTCCCCGATATGCCTGTGGCGCGAGATATGGCGAATCAGTCTCTACGACCACTCTGTCAAGGGGTACCCGCTTGACAACCTCGAGGAGATCAAGTTGCGGCGTCGGATCAAGTTTTTTTGGCGGAAATGTGACTACACCGGTAAACCCGAGGTACAGGCCAAGCGCAAGATATGCTTCCGCATGCGCCCAGTCGCTCGTGTAGCAGTGCACTGTCCCGCGAATTTCCCTTTTGAGACTCTTTAGAATTTTGATCATGCTGTCATGCGCCCCGGTCGTGAGCGCAGGCGAACCATCCCGGCAGTGAATCACGAGCGGTAGATCATGAAGCCTGGCAAATTCGACATGATCGAGAAAGACTTGTGTCTGTTTCGCGAGCACCTCTTCCACGGTCTTATCTTTCGGAATGTGGTAGAGATCTAGCCCGGTCTCCCCCACCCCGATCACTTTTTTTGACTTTGCCAACTCTCCGTAATGATCCCAGTCAAACGACTCCTCGCGCGACATGAAGTGCGTTTCTTCTTCGTCAACATGGGTCGGGTGAAGATGAATCGGATGCGTCGCGATCGAGGCATACATCCAGTCATATTGTTCGGCAAGTTCGACCGCGAGGCGGCTGGTGTCCTTTTGCGTGCCGACGAGGTTCAAAATCATCCCTCTCTCCCGACAGCGGGCAACCACGGCGTCCCGATCGTCTTTATAGGCTTGAAACTGAATATGGGCGTGGGTGTCGATGAGCATAGTGAGATAAACTACACATTATCCACGATCGTTTTCACCCGGTCACGCTCTGCCGGATCGCTGATCTTCGGCAGCACGATATCATTGATCGCCTGCTTCACGTCTCGCACGTGATTCATCTCAGTCGCGATATCAATCGTCTCGCGCATCGAGAACACAAACTCGACGATATCGGCGCTGGCGCCGGTCCGGAAGGCTTTATAGGCTTCGCGCACTTTATTGGCTGTCTTGATAACGGTGGCTATCCGCTTGCAGAGCTCTTTCCGCGTCTCACCGCTCCCGGCATAGCGTTCGCCGCCGCTGGCGCGATCGTTGTTCACGGCGAAATCCCACAGCGCCACAAACTCGTCGTCGCTTAATTCCTCGAGTCCGTTCACGTATTTGTGGAGGACCATCGCCTCATCCGGCGCGAACTTGGCTCCGCGCTTTTCCGGCGGATAGTCCACAAACTTAATGCGGGAACGCGACTTTACCTCCTGCGACAATGGCTTTACGCCGATATAATGCTGCGGATTCATGAGGCCGATAATGACTACCGTCGGATCAGCCTTGATGATGCGTCCGTCAGGCAGATACAGCGACCGACGGTAATCGAAGAGCGGATTCAGCATCTTCATCACCCCGGGCGGCAGACTGTTAATCTCGTCGAAGACGATGATCGAACCGGGCGTCTGCAGCATCTCGATCAATCGGGAGTCAACCGTATAGGTTCCCCTCTCCGGATCGAACTTAAACGCGTAGGTAATATCCTCTTTTTCCGTCTGAAAATTACAGGAGAAGGTAAATGTTTCGCGGTTCGTGAAATGGGCGAACATATCCACGAGGACGTTTTTACCAGTCACGGCCTCGCCCT
>CAYHTX010000020.1:0-11218 GCA_964359615.1 uncultured Gammaproteobacteria bacterium
TTTCGGCCATGACCGTGAAGCCGCTATCGTTCGTATCGAGGAGCGCGACTGATGTGTCGTCGCAGGATGATTCGATGCCGAGGATGAACATATGGATGTGCCTGCACTGCGCAGCTCCGCGAAAAAGCGCGGAGCGAAGGAGTGGAGATGCCGAGAATCGAACTCGGGTCTAGAGCGGGTTCAGGATATGGTCTTCATGCGTAGTCGCTTTGGAGGACCGCGGGCGTCAAAAGCGACAAAAGCCGCTCGCGGGTTGTCTTCAAGACTTCAATCTGCACCGGAAGACAAACGATGCAAACCTACACTCGATAAGTGACACCGTGAACCCGTTATCGAGTATCACGGACACGATGGCTCAGGCAATTACGCGAGAGCGGGTGCGAATGAGAACGCGTTCACAAAATTGCGAACGGAGTTCTGCACTCGACTGAGTACGTTTGCACGTAAGTGTTGTCCCAGGATTTACGAGGGTGGAACCACCTCGGCACGCACATATAATGAACGAATCCGTCTATCGAAACCTGTCATCCCCGTTAAGACTAGAAAATAGAATCTAGAAAATAGAAAATAGAATCTTTGCCGTGCGCGTATTCTATTTTCTATTTTCTAATTTCTATTTTCTTTCACGTTTCTTTCACGCGCCATTTCCCGCTCCACATCCCGCCGTTTTATCGTTTCACGCTTGTCAAATTTCTTTTTGCCGCGCGCGACGCCGATCTCAATTTTCAAGAGCCGTTTTTTAGTATACACAGAAAGCGGCACGATTGTCAACCCTTGTTCCTGCATTTTGCCGCGCAAATAGTCGATTTCTTTTTTCTTCAACAACAATTTTCGACTCCGATCCGGCTCATGTTTGTGATTGGGCGCGGCAAACGGATAGGCCGAAATGTGGGCGTTCGTTAGATACGCCGTGTCGCCGTGGAAGGTCACAAATGCCCCGGAAAGTTTCACATGTCCCGCGCGGATGGATTTGACTTCTCCGCCAGTCAACACCAAACCGGCCTCGTAGGTCTCGAGGATCTCGTAATCAAAGCGGGCTTTTTTGTTCGTGGCGAGAGCAGGCATAGCGTCTGTTTACGGAACAATGTCCATAGTGTATACTACCCGCGTCAAATAGACAAAAGTGCTTCTTTGGTATGTTTCATCTATTCAAAAAATCAGAACCGGAGTATTCCCTGGCCTTTTTTGTTTTTTTAGTGGTTGGCGTCATCGGCACATTGCTCATCGCCTATGTCTGGCTGAATCGAGTGGAGATGGACGACGCGTCACCCCGACTCTCGCCTTCAACACTCTCCTACGCGACCGAAGCCACGCCGCGAGCGGTCCGAGACGCGTATGTCGCCGAGCTTGAATCTCTCGATCGCGATATCGACGAGGTCGTGTCAGGAGACGGCGTGCTCGCTCTCGCTGAAGATCGATTTTTTGCCATGAGCGTGCCGCGCGAAATTTTAGACGAACATTTTCGAACCGTTCTCGCAGTTCGGCAAATGAAAGAAAGCGGCGCGATAACAGTTCTCGATGCGCGATCCGGCGTCGAAGAGATGATCGCCGAACTCGCGCGCGCGGCCAAAGCCATTTAGACGACGCTATGTCTTTTCTTGGCGTGTATGGCATTGGCATCGGAGTCGGCGCCCTGAGCACGTGCCTGCTTCTTATCATGCAACTGTTTGTGCGGCCGAGCATTTTTTTCGGTGGAGCAGTGCTCTGGCTCCTGGTGCTTTTCGCTCTGCATGCATTCCTGGCACGAACCATCGGACGTGGACGTGACCTGTTTTTTCTCAGTCTTGCGACGGCGCTGTCGATTCTCGGACTTACCACCCTCATCGAATGGCAGGCGCTGCAGTGGTTTCTCGCACTCATGGGCGGCGCCGCGCTCGGCGTCATCTATCTCCCTGGCGCCGGAATGCCAACTGCGCCGCATGTGCAAAAAATTTTTCGACGGTTCTTTACCATGCTCTGGGTTTTCGATACGTACGCGCTCCTCACATTCCTCTTTGCCATGAACCTATTTTTTCCCAGTGTCCGGTTTTGGACGCTCGACATCGGCATCGGGTTTCTCGCGAGCGGGAGCGCCTTCATGATCTGGCGGCTGTACTATGTACTGCCGGTTCGCCGCGGCATCCTCTGGATCATCCTGCTCACCCTCCTCATGGTCGAACTCGGGTGGGTTATGCAAGTGCTGCCCTTCGGGTATTTGGCGTCGGGCCTTCTTCTCACGTGGCTCTGGTATATTCTTCAGCTTCTCGTGCGGTTTCATTTTGCGCCACAAGACATCCTCTGGCGCAGACAGTGGAAATTTCTGACGGCGAATGCTGTACTCTATTTCATCACACTTGTCTTTTTTGTCCGGTGGGTTTAGAACCATCTATGCTTGCTCCCCATCTGCCGCCGCAATCCTGTTCCATCCGCGATCATGCGCGACGTCGTCTCATGCCGACGATTTTTCTCCTACTCGCCATCTCGGTCCTCGCGAGCGTGGCGACGGCCATGGGCGTCGCCGTCTGGCTGACGCCCAGCATCGTCTTTCATGAGGGTGGGTATGGCATCGTCCGCGAGCGCGACAGCGGAGGAGCTGTCGTTGACCCGGCGGTTCAGTCACAAGCCAACCAAAGGATCATTCATCTCTACCAGAAAAAACAGAAACTTGGCGACGCGTGGTACATCGCGGATGCGCTCATCGGTCGGGGGGCCATGCTCAGTCTCGATGGCTGGGCGGTCGTGCCGCGTGAGACATACACGCCGAACGAAGAAAAAAACTGGGATGCGGTGGATCATCGGGGCACGGTCTACACCATCGATCGAAGCGTCTACGACCCAATAGGAAAACTGTTGTATCTCCGACTCGAGGGAGAGGGATTCGTGATTATGCCCTTCGCAGAATGGGAGAGCGTGGCGGAGCGGCCGATGTTTGCCGCTAATGACGACTGGCAAGAAGTGACGCTCGAACATCCGGCGCGGGTGGATGACCGTCGAGAGCATCCGCTCTGGCAGCCGGTCTATGTGTCCGAGCTCGGTGCTGACGCACCTACCGGGTCGCTCATCATGAATAGCGACGGGCAGCTCATCGGCTTTGCCGGGTCAGAACGCGAGCTCATCCCTGCCTGGCTCATCGGCAATCAACTCGGGGTGGTCCTCGAAAAGGGGACGATCGAATATCGCGGCCTGCCATTTATCGGACAGATGGTGACCGGCGTGACTCGGATTGGCGCCGCTCAACTCACCCAGGGATTTTACGTGACGGCTTCGCCGACTGAGGCCACCTCGAGTACGATCGGGAGGGGTGACCTCATCGTCGAGCTGAATTTTCGCGCGCTCCGGCCGACCGATGCAGCCCGGGCCGTCCTCACTGCGCCTGAGCTCGTGAGTGTGACAGTGGTACGAAAAAATAGTGAAGAACACGTCATCGTCGTGCCAAAAACAGTGGTGCGATCGACCGGGCGTTCGCTCCCTTGACAGGGCTGAACGCGTGTGGTATAGTGGCCTGTTTATTATTTTTTATGGTGTTTCACGACCAACCAAAAATCCTCCGACTTATCGGGAAGCGCTGGCGGCTCATGGCCGTTTCCGGGTTCCTCACGGCCATCATTGCCGGCGCGGTGACGCTCCTTTTTCCCCTCGAATATCGCGCCGATGCCGAGGTGCTTATCATTTCAAAATCACGCTACGGTGTCGATCCATATACGGTCGTCCGTTCGGCTGAGCGTGTCGGTGAAAACATCGCCGAAGTCATGACAACCAATGATTTTTATGAAAAAGTCATGGCAAACCCCAAGTATACGCTCGATCGGGGTCATTTTGAAGGTCCGGAAATCACGGAGCGCGCCAAGCGCAAACGCTGGGAAAAGGCGGTTCGCCCGTCAGTCATCTTCGGGACCGGCGCTCTTGAAGTGAGCGCCTATAGTACCGATCCTGATGAGGCAGCGGCTCTCGCCGGGGCGGCTGTTGATACGCTCGCGAGCCGCGGCTGGGAGTATGTCGGCGGCGACGTGACGATCAAGGTTGTCAATGCGCCGGTCGCGACCAGATTTCCAGTGCGGCCTAACCTGCCGCTCAATGGAGCGCTTGGTTTCGTAGTTGGCGTGCTACTCATGGTCCTCGCGCTTCTACGGCGCGAAAAGTAAATATAGATAGTTTCATGGTGATAAATTAGGCTAAGGTGAGCCTAATTTTTTTATTCAATTTGGGGGTAATTTTCAGCTTGACATTCCGTCAAATATTTGGTACAAAGAAAAGCTGCTATTTGTTAGAGTACATAGTAGCAAATTTAGCTTATTTAAGGGAAAAACTGTCTGGTCTATCAGGCAGGTGTTTCCGTATAGGCGTTCTTTACATTTTGCGAACAATTTTGTGTGGATGTTTCAGCCGGAGGAGCAGTGCGATGAACTAGATTTATCATAGCGCTCCTCTGGTTGGATAATATCCATACAAGGAATGGTTTGCGGCGCCTTTTGCGTCGTGATCGTAAGAAACGTTACGAACCGCGGTTTGTCGGCTTTCGCTGATGGACTGCATGGAGGAACAATGGTTCACCCGCCGAGAGGCCCCATGGGCGCAGGGAGTGCGTCCAGCGGTGGTGGCCCGCTTCGGTCACCGGCTGGCTCGGAACACGAGCAGCCGACGAAGGAGTACCCGAACGGTTTCGCTCCTGGTCAGCCGTCGCGGGGTGGAGGCCGCGACGGATCGGATCGACGGGAGCCGCCGAAGCGGTGGCCCGGTCAGCTTGTCGCGTTTTTGTCGGGCGCGATCTTGGTCTTCCTTCTCATGAAGGCCTGCGGCGAAGACCGGGTGGAGTTCGCGACGCCCGATGGCAACGCCATCACGCCGTCAAGCTTTTTCCGGATGATGAGCAGTGTGCGCGTCAAGCAGCCGCCGTACGCTCGGAAGGCGAGAACGATGGAAGCACAGACGAGCACGGTCGTTCGGTCGGTGTCGCCAATCGAGGAGACCGTGCACTGCTCGCCGGCTGACGAGGGGAAGACGACGATGGTCGTTGTCTTCCCCTGGGAGATTCGCCAGATCGGGAAGGGGACTACCCCTGACCTCGTCCGTGATCTCTGCACGTCTGAGCTCGTCAAGGCACTCGTCGGTCTTCCCGATGGGTGTACCGATGAGGTCAACAAGAAGATCGACTGGCGGGACATCGCGCGGAAGAAGATTCCGGACGCGTGCTCGGCGCTCATCAAGGCGGCCCTGGACAAGGACCGAGAGTGCAATCCGCCGAAGGATAAGCACGGGTCAGGGACGTCTGGACACCGGACGACGGATGTCAGCCGCGGAATGGGTGTGGTGGATATGCGCTGCGAACGCTCCGCGTGTCCGGCTTACAGTCAATTCCGCGGCGACAAAGACACCGACATCGTCGGCTGGGACAACCACGTCCGCGCGCAGGGACAGTTGGTTGGGGATTGGTGTAAAGAGTGCCCTGGACTCGACTGCGCGGTCGAGTGTCAAGTCTCGGCTACCGCGGCTGGCTTCGACAGGAACGATCTGGCACGCTTCCAGGACGCGTGCCGGACTGCGGCCCGGCCGCGGGAGGAGAAGCGATGAAGACGGCAATGATGTTGGCGCTGCTCGCCGCAGCTTTCTTCGCTTGCTTCTCGGTTCAGGCCGAGGCGCAAGCACAAACTCCGGGACAGGTCTGGCGAGAGACTCGTCCCACAACGAATCAGAAAAACGTCGAAGGCTCGGACTCGGCATGTCGCCAATTCCGAGACAAGGCCAAACTGTTCGAGATGGCCCAGTGTCTCGAGAAGGAGCTGGTCGGCGTGGACGTTGCGAACGTCAACGCTCGTAAGCAACTCATCGACGACATGGACTGGATGATCCTCTCTTTCATGCGCCATCTCAACGAGTACGATCACGACGTGCTGACCAAGCTCAAGCCCGTCGTGGACAAGCTCGTGGAGATTGCAAATCGCGGAGGCGGAGGGCTCACGCCGGAGCAGATCGCGGAGCTTGAGGGGTTTCAACAGACGGTGAACAACCGACTGGAGAAACTCGAAGCGGACATGAAGTCCACCCTCCGGTTCGCCCCCGCGCTCCGTCTCGAGCTCTCGACGAGCGAGCTCGACGCAGTCGTGGCCGTTACCCTCTGTCCGGCGTTTCAAGCGCCGGGTGGGCGGTACGGTTTCATCGCCTGCGTCGGCGGGGGTACGACCTTCACGGGTCGGATGGTGTTCAGCGCCGGCGGCGACATTTGGTTCGCCCCGGTCAATTCGCTGGCCATCACCCTCGGGGGCAGTTACCTAGCTGCCCGGGAGTCGCTCGAGGTCAGAGGCTCGGACTGGGAGCGCGTGACATTCGGTCCGGGGGTCGCGTGGCGGCCTCACCAGAGCTTCGCGCTCCAGCTCTGGATCGGAGCAGGGGTCTTCTCGGAGCGCGGCATGGACGCGAGCCGATGGGGACCGGCGGCCGGGCTCAACATCTGGCCGAGCCTCGAGCTCTAGCGGCGCCTGTGCGCGCCAGTCGGACTGACCGGCGGTGGTGGGGACCCACCGCCGGCATCGGTACCGACTGGCGCGAGGGCGTTAGTGATCTTTTTATGGAGGCTACCATTTTGACTTCGGTCAGAATTGTGGCAGGGGAAGTTTGCGGCGCCAAACTTCCCCTGAAAGCAAAAATATTTTTTCAAAGCACAGGAGAATAGCACTGAACGCAGATCACACAACAAATTATGTGATGTGTGTTACGTGTTATGTGAGCATAAGCGTAGCAGGTGTTCTTTACAGTAAAAAAAATCAGTCCTGCACGGAAATTGTCAAATAATTTTCCCCCTATCAGGGGGAGAAAGAGGGGGTCTGTCGGAGCAAAAGACCCCACCTCGCCTCCCCTCATAGGGGAGGAAGTGTTGTCTGACATTCTCCGTGTAGGACTCCCCGTGGGGATCCGGAAAGGTCCCACACGGGATTTGAACATGAATGCAACACCATTGCGGTTGGGGATGTCATGCCCCAAGCTTTCCATCCTAAGCATGAGGATGGCGCTCGTCACGGGCGTGCTCGTGACGTTGACCGCGTGTCCGGTCGGACCAGCTATGACTGGCGTCGAAGTTGACGCTGGGTCGGTGCAGGCCGATGCGGACGCGGTCGGGCCGTTCGCAGACGGCGGGCTGCCGGACACGACCGGCGGCGCTGACATCGGGATTCACCTCGATGCAGCGGCCGACGGTGGCGCGTTCGACACCGATGCCGCCGAAGCGGATGCTGGAGAATTCGGGGACTCAGGCGCGCATGCAGATGCCGCCGAACCGGGGGACTCTGGCGTTCAGGACGACGCGGCCGAGCCGGCGGACAGCGGTGCCCATCCGGACGCCGCTGCGCCGGACGCGAACGCGCTCGACGCCACGGCTCTCGACGCTGAGCCGAGCGACACGGGGACTCCGGACACCGGTGCGAACGTCTGCTCCTCGAACGCTGATTGTCCCTACGGACAAGAGTGTTTGGGGGGCCGCTGTTTCGCGGCGAACGGTCCGGGAACTCTCGGCGTCATGACCACCGCCGGCACCGCGGAAACCTGGAACGACGGCGACGGGCATACTGAGGAGACATCTGCTTCTGGAACCGATTTTGATCTCGGTTCTCCGGGTAGTCGGTGGGTGGAGGTGCCGCTTGATGCGTCGCCTTGCCTATGCCTCCTCTCGTATGACGGTTCGACGGTGCTCGTCACGGCTTGCTGGACGTTCGTCTCCCCGGCAACGGGTGCGGACGTGTACGGTTGCAGCCTGGACGTGCCGCCACCGCCGGCTCCGTCAGACGGTGGTATCGATGCCAGCGTCCCAGACGCCAATGCGCCTGACGCAGAAGCACCGGATGCCCCTGGCGGCATCGATGCGTTTGCGCCGGACGCGAACGCCGCTGATGCCGACGAGCCACCTGATGGTGGCAGCGGCCTCGACGCGGAAACGGCCGACGACGCCGGACCCGGCGACATTGGTTCGGTCTTCCCGACGTGTCCGGCGGGGCAGGGTCGGTTGCGCGGTGTGTGCGTGAGCGAAGTGAACGGCTGCTGGCCGTTTTACCTCCACTACACGCCGGGCATTCCGACCGAGCTCTATCCGGCATCGGGAACGCCCATGACGCCGGATTCGACGGACACAAGTTCGTCGGCGTATTACGCGGCCTACGGGCTGGGTGAGACGCGGCGTGATGGACAGTGCACCATCGCGCTCCCGACGCGCGGGCCGGACGCGACGGACCTTTGCATCGTCGAAACCATCAACGGGTTTTCGGAATGTGCGGCCCTGCCCACAAACCCGAACGTGACTGGTGGCATCCACCGGACGTTCGGGCAAGCAGACCCGCTTCCGGTACCCGCGGGTTTGGATGGCGGCGTTGATGCCGGAGGAGTTGACGCCGGAGAGGCCGACATCGGCACGATCACCTCGAGCACGTCAACGACGGCAGACGCCGGTCCGCCGGACTAGCGGCGCCGTCCGTGCCGACCCCACCCTGCGTCGGGGGTGGGGTCGGCTGCGGCCGGTAGTGTTCTTTGAAGGAGTTCATTCCTTTCTGATCAGCCTAGGCTGATCAATCGGAGTGGCAGGGGAGATTCACAACGAATCTCCCCTGGAAACAAAAAAATTTTTCAATGTTATTCAGGAAAAATTGATTCACCAGACAGAGATCGTGATTCAGACGAATCGCGATCTCTGTGACGCGAGTCACTTGAACATTACAAAATGAAAAATAACGAAAAAATACCCTCTCTCGAGAGTATTTTTCGGTGGTGGACCGAGGGGGAGTTGAACCCCAGAAACTTGAATGACAAGTCAAGTTACAGCACCGGCTGTACTCGACCCTTAATCCACCGGGGCATAGTATAGCACTTTCATAATATCAAAAGAACTCCCCGAAGGGAGTCCTGGAGTTCGTGCAGACGGTTTTATCTGCAACCTGACTTGTCATTCAAAGTCAGTATAGCAAAAAAAAAATACTTGTCAACTTTGTCTTGTGGGTATTAATTTTTTAATCAAAAGAACTCCCTTGCAGGAGTTACGTGATCCAGAGCGGTAGCAATAAAATACAAAAAAGTCAAGAGTAATTGGGGATAGAAAAACTCCCCGAAGGGAGTTGCTGCTTCCCACAGAAAAAATTATTTTTCCGAATAGTCAAAATAATTTTTTCTGTGGGTGACAATCGGGTCGCTCATTACAATTCGCAAGCAGTCTTTTGTTAACTTGTCATGAAAAGGGGCCGATCATTTTGTTTGATTTCCAACAATTCCCCCGTCGCCTCTCAAAGGCGCACGGCCCGTTCGCGAATGCTGGACGGAGAAAGATTGAAATAGTCATGAAAAATGGAATCGTCTTCGCGTTCGTCTCCGGTCTCGCCATCATCTCCGACGCCGCTATCGCGCAATCGGAGGAGGAAGCGTCGGTCGGGTTCGTCCCGCACGAGTCCGACCTCATCCCGCCCAAGGTCCCCGGCAAGCCCGAACTGGATCCGGGGATGATCGAAAACGCTGTGGCCTGGGCCTATCGGGTCTGCGGCCGCAATCATCCGGAAGTTTTTTGCTACCCTCGTCTCGAGGAGGCCATCGCAGAGGCGGACCTCGCTCACGTCTACAACGAGCGCCGGTTGACGTGCGTTAATCGGCTGCGGCAATCGGGTTTCACGGTGGAGGAAGGCCCGGCGCTCGCGGCCCACGACAAGCAGTCAGGTCCGGGAGGACTATATCTCAAATGTTACACTGAGAGAACTCGCCGTCCGGCAACCTCAGCGACTCAGACCGCCAGTACAGCCGCCGAGCCGGTAGACATAGGTGAGATTTCAGTCGAAGGACCCCCGCTGCCTCTCGTGATTCCGATCCTGGAGCCGGTGGAGGTATCGGTCTCGTGGAAGTTCCTTATCCAGGGCGGGTTTAGGATTTCCGAAGAAGCGGTTGGGTGGTACGTCGCTCCGACGGTGTGGCTGCCGGCCTGGGAGTCGCGTGACGCCGGACTCTTGGTCGGTATGCACAGCTTCACCTCGAAGAAACGCGAGGTGATTAACATGTTGCACTTCGGCCTCCACGTCGGTCTCGGTTATGTCTGGTGGAGGACGGACGAGCGCGACTACCTCAAGTACGTGGAGACCAGCGCGGCGTTCGGGCTGGGGTATGGGCTGGGCTTTAATCCTGACATCCAGGGACACATGCAAAGTCAGCAGACAAGTGTCGATGTCGGAGTCCGGCTCCATCTCATCTGGATCATCAGCCTTGAACTCAAGGCGGGTGTCTATAACGATAACGTGAGCCCCATTATGCTCACCGACGGGACAGTCATTCCGTCAGAGATGGGGCAAATGTGGCATCTGACGCCCGTCATCGACATCCGCGCGCCATAGGCCGGTCTGGGACTGCTTGCGAACTCGCAAGGAGGTGGACTGTCGAGATGACAGGCCAGGGGGATGTCGTCGCGCGTCCCTCCCCAGAATCGTGTCTATCAAGGGAACTTTGGTAGGCAAGTCGTTGGGAAAAATGAGAGGAGAAATGGGTAAAAAATGTGTGAAATAATGTCTGAAAAAAGCCTGGAAAAAAAGGCTTGACAGCAGGGATTTTTTGTGCTATACTTGTCTGTTTACCGTGCCTACCTCATGCGGTAAATTTTAGCTAGATTGAGAGAAAAAAATGATTTATATACGCGTTTTTTGAGGCGAGGCGAGATTGGGTCTTTTCTGGACAGCGTTTCGGACACTAGAAGACCCCACCTCGCCTCCCCTCAGAGGGGAGGAATTTTTGGAGAGTTCTTTACATGAACGCGCAGAGATGAAGCGGTCAAAGGCCATGAGCCGATGGTGCATCGAGGCGGTGCGTCGTCGGGCCGTGGTCTCTGTTTCACCCCTTGCCAAGGTGACCTCCTAGCGGGGAAGAAACAAGATCAATTCGATCATGCGCAACAGCAAAAAAGTTGGGACGGCGACTTCGATGTCCGTCCAGCGGTGCAGCCAGCGTTTCTGGTTGCTCGTTCCGATGATCATCGGAACGGCTCTCGTTTTTTCGTCGCTCGTCGGCTGCGACGGCTGCGGCGACGAGGGGGGCGGCGGGCTCGTCAACATGCGCGACGCGACGCCGCGGTCCGATGCGACGATGGACGCGGCGACGGCGACCACCGCCGACGCCGCGACGTCGACGGTGACGGACGCCGCGATTCTGGATGTCGGGACCTCCACGGTTCCTGACGCGGGGGTGGGCGACGCCAGCACGTCGACGGCGGCGGACGGCGGCGCCGGGCGGACCCTCG
>CAYHTX010000021.1:0-11193 GCA_964359615.1 uncultured Gammaproteobacteria bacterium
CTCCGGCGGCTACTGTACGCCGGACGACGGGGTCGAATGTGCGGCGGGCACGGTCTGCAACGATGCGACCGAGCACGTCTTCTGCGAGTCCGTGGACGGCGGAGTCGGACCGGATGGTGGGAGCCCCTTCGACGTGCTGTGCCAGGCGTTCAACAACGACTCGGCATGCAACGCGTTCGAGGTCTGCCTGCCGGGACCGGTCGCCGTGACCTGCGAGTGGGACGAGACCGAAGGGGTTTGTCTCGCGAAGACGCAGGTTTGCTCGAGCGCCGCGGCGTGTCTCCTCACCGGAGTCGATGCGCGCTGCATCGAGCCAGACGCGGGTCCGCGCGACGCCGGCGACGAGCCGGAAGTCGGTGTCTCACCGGACGGTGGTGACGCTGGTCCTCCGACCGACGCCACGGCCGCGGCCGACGCTATGTCCGGCGATGCCGTCCCGGTGCCGGACGCGACGCCTGTCGACGCTGGGTTCAGCGATGGCGGACTCCCTATCTGCCACGCCACCAACTCGACCGCGCCGTCGCCTCCGCCCTGTGGAGCGATCTGCGTCAGCTCGACTGGTCAGCCGGTCTGCCTGTGGACGCCGATCGACATCGGACGTTCGCAGGATTGGACCTGCTCCGTCGATTTCGACGGAGATGGGTACTCGCCGGAGCGGGGAGATCCGGACGACGCGGATCCGGGACAGTGGTGGTGCTGCACGTCCGTCAGCGCCAACCCGCTGCCGCTCTGTCGCGAGAGCGGATGGCAGGCCGTGTCGCCCTGACGGTCTCGTGTCCAACGCCGGCCTCACCCCGCGTCGGGGGTGGGGCCGGCCTCGGCCGGTAGTTCTTTCTAAGGGAGTCCATTCCTTTCTGACGAAGAGTCAAAAGAAATGGCAGGGGAGATTCATCGCGAATCTCCCCTGGAAACAAAAATCCTCCAATGTTATCCAGGAAAAATTGATTCATCATCAGAGATCGTGAAAAAAAATCGCGGTGTCTGAAACATGAATTAAGCGATCATTACATAACAGTAAAAATCAAGATACCCTCCGAGGAGAGTATCTTGAGGTGGTGGACGGAGGGGGAATCGAACCCCGAGAACTGAGGTGATAATCCCAGGTACGGAACCATCCGCTCTCCGCCCTCGATCCACCAAATATCAGTATAACAAAAACGAGTAACGAAAAGAACTCCCCGGAGGGAGTTCTGAGATCCGGAGCGGATTTGTGTCCGCACTGGGATTATCACCTATACAAATTTTATCAGGAAATAATAGTAAAGTCAAGTGTGTTCTTGTGGGTAACCGTTTTTAGAAGCTTGGTGCCGCTAACCGAACCTCACCCTGCCCTCTCCCGTTCGGCTGAGCTCACGGTCGAAGCCCGTTCGGCTGTCTTCGACCCTGAGGCTCAGACCTGAAGGGAGCTCAGGGCCGAAGCCTACGAGGAGAGGGAAAATGGAATTATGTCAGAAATCCTCGCTACAATTTCTTCTTCTCTCCCGGCCGAGGCCAGCAGCTACCTCCTCGGCGTTTTTATCATTCTGCTTCTCGTCGTTCTCCTCTATCACACTCAGCTCACGAGCGGCTACTATGCCGTGATCGCCCTCATGATCTGGTTTCCGATTGAGAATCTGGTGTTGAAATACACGCCGCCTGAGCTCTATCCGATCGTGAAGTATACGCCTGAGATCCTCCTCTACGCGCTCGCGGCGGTCGGCATGGCGCGATATCTGAAAAAAACCGGCCGACTCATCCCCGAGAATCCGCTCACGCGGCCGATTATTATTTTTCTCGCCATTGCCGGGGTTTCCCTCGTTCTCAACTGGTATTCGCCGGTCACGTGGCTCCTCGGCGCGCGGCAGATCCTCAGGTTTTCCGCCGTGTATTTTTTTCTTTTGACAGTGAATTTTCCGAAAGAACAATTACAAGGACTCGTGCGCGTCCTGTTTCTCGTCGCCGGCGCTGAGGCGGGACTGGGTATTTTCCAATACCTCCTCGGCGGACGGCTGGATGCGTATTTGTTTTCGACGCAAGCCGTGACAGTCGCGAACCGCGCCATCCTCGGCGGCGGCGAACAATTTTGGATCCCGGGCGCGCGGGCCTTCGCCACCATGGGGCGCTATGACCAGCTCGCGAGTTTTCTCGCGCTCGCGATCATTCTCCTCATTTCTTACCTCTACATGACTCAGTCGCCGCGCGTCCGATTTTGGCTGCACGCCGGCCTCGGCGTCATGGCGATCGCGCTTCTTCTCACCTTTTCCCGGACGAGCTGGATCGGCGTAACGCTCGGCCTTCTTTGGATCGGGGTCAAGATAATTCACGACCCGCGGGTCATGCGGTGGAGCGTGGTTCTTTTCGGCGGACTCGCGCTCTATATCGCCAGCTTTTTTTTGACGGCTGACAATGCCGGAAAATTTAGCAACACCGGCACTGATCGCCTCGGCGAGCGCCTCGTCGAGGTCGCGAGTCCGCAGGCCTGGCGCGACAGCTACGAGGGGTACGGCCGATTCTTCTTTCTCGTGAATACGCCGCGCCTGGTGGTCGCGAGTGCACCACTCTTTGGCGTCGGCCTGGGCAATTTCGGCGGCGGTGTCGCGGCGGCACTCTCGAACACGCGCACCTATGACCGCCTCAAAATTCCCTTCGGCATCGAGGGCAACTACGGGCAGATTGATAACAGCTGGTTCGCCATCTGGGGGGAAACCGGCACGCTCGGCCTCATCGCCTGGGGGAGCATCCTTTTTTTCGTTATCCGGACGGCCTCGGCGCTCATGAAACGCACGCATGACGCCTGGACAATCGCGCTCGCGCGCGGCGTCATCGGCGTCACGATCGGCATCTCGGTGATCGCTTTTTTCGGGCCGTATTTCGAATTTCGCACGCTCATGTTTTATTTTTGGCTCCTCGCCGGCATGATGGTCACGCTCTGGCGGCGCGAGACGACGCGATGGAATTTTTTACATGCCTGACGTATGAAAGTCCTTCTCGTTAATAAATACTGGTACCCGCGCGGCGGCTGTGAGCGCGTGGTGTTTGCGACCAAAAAAATACTCGAGCGCGCCGGGCACACGGTCGAGATCTTCGGTATGCAGCATCCGGCCAATATTTTTTCTAATGAATATTTTATTCCGGAGGTCAATTATGAAACCGTCCGCGGCGCGGCCGCGCTTCGCGCTGGGCTCAAAAGCATCTATAACCGGGAAGCGAAAAAGAATTTCGCTGCGCTCATTGAAGCATTTCAGCCGGATATCGTCCATTTTCATAATATCTACCACCAGCTGTCGTTTTCGCTCTGCGATGTGGTGCGCGAGAAAAAGATTCCTTCAGTCATGACGCTGCATGACTATAAACTCCTTAATCCGAACTATCTCCTCTTTCATCACGGCGAGATTCACGAAGAGGGGAGCGATGGGCGGTATTACCGGTGTCTACTTAATAATTGTTTAGAGAATGTACCGCAAAGTTTTCTGGCGACGATTGAGGCGTATGTCCGGAAGTGGCGCGGCTTTCATGATATGGTGGGTCGGTATATCAGCCCGAGTGAGTTCTTGCGCAACACCTTTATCTCATACGGTTGGGCGTCGGAGCGGATCACGGTTCTCCCGAACCCGATTGACGCGAACACATTTCCTCTGGCCGATGGCGACGACGGATCAGTCATCTTTGCCGGACGTTTGACTGAGGGCAAAGGAATTCCGACGCTCCTCGCTGCGACCGCGCTTACGCCGAATATACAGTATACGATCGTTGGCGACGGGCCGCTCCGGGCATTCGCTGAAAAGGAGAAATCAGCGAATGTACGGCTCCTGGGAGCGCTCCCACCGGGCGAGCTTACGCAGCTTTTGGCCAAGGCGCGACTCCTCGTTCATCCGATCGCTTCGTATGAAAATTATCCGCAGATCGTCCTCGAAGCCAAGGCACTGGGGAAGCCGGTTATCGCGAGCGACCTCGGCGCCATGCGGGAGCTTCTCCCCGAAGAAATGCTGGTTCGAGCCAAGAATCCGGCGTCCCTGGCAGCGCGGATACAAAGTTGGTATGATATGCCCGCGACTGAGCGACGAGCGCATGGACAGCGTCTGCGCGGCGAGGTAATGCAGCATAATAATGAAGATGAATATATTAAAAAACTTCTCACGATCTATGCGTCAGTGCGTCCGTAACTATCTCCTGCTCGCCGCCATTGTCTCCGGCCTCGCGTTTCCGACCGTGGGGCAGGCGAGCCACAGCGATCGGATCGTTCCGAAAACCGCGAATTATTATCTCGGGCTTCTTAAAGATACGCCGGAATTTTTACGTGATCTCGCGCGGTATGATCTCCTTATCCTCACCCCGGCGCAGATCGCCGCTCATCCCGAAGTGATCGCGAAGGTGAAAGAGCATCATCCCGGCGTTACGATTCTCGCCTATGTGCCGAGCCAGAGCTATGATACGCGCTACTGGCCGGAAGATGTTATTTTTCGCGATTTGCATCCTGAGAATGAATGGTGGCTCCGTGATCCGGAGGGGAATATCTTTTCGAGCTGGCCGGGGGTGCTCACCATGAATATGCATGAGGAGTGGTCGCGGTACCTGGTCGAGTTTACGAACGAGCGGATCGCGACGCTCCCCCACGTGGACGGGATTTTTTTCGACGTGGTCGGCGAGGCGATCTCGTGGGCTAATGAGGGGAATATTGACGTGAATAATGATCGCGTGCGCGATACATCGGGTCAGGCTGACCGGCTCTGGAGCGAACGTGTCCGGTATTTGCTCGAATATGCGAGCGATCATCTCGACACCACATATATTATCATCAATGGCACGTCGTACCCGCACTTCCAGCCGTATGTGAACGGCCGCATGTTCGAGACTTTTCCGACGCCGTGGGAGGGGGACGGCTCGTGGACGACGGTTATGAATAATCTCCGGAGCGGGAAGCATAGCAATCGCGAACCGCATCTCATTATTATTAACGGCAATACGCTCAACACCGGCGAGCGGAATAATTTTCAGGCCGTGCGCTTCGGGATCGCGAGCAGCCTCCTCGAAGACAATATCTTTTATTCGTTCGATTTCGGGGATCAGGACCACGGCCAGCTGTGGTGGTATGACGAGTACGGCATCAATCTCGGAACGCCGGTTACGACGCCGGTCGTGTATGACGGCAATGGCGGGAAAAAAGCCTCGGCGACGTATGCCCCGGGCATTTGGCGGCGCGATTTTAAGAACGGCATTTCCATCGTGAACAGCACCGATCGCCTCGCGGCGGTTGATCTCTACGGCGAGTTTGAAAAAATTCACGGCTCGCAAGACACGCTCGTGAATGACGGCATGATCGTCTCCGAAACCACGCTCGAAGATCATGACGGACTTCTGCTTCTCAAAACTTTCGCGACCATTCCGAATATTCTTTTCACAAACGGCAACTTCGCGCGCCTCTTTCGGCCGACCGGGGAGCGGGTGAGAAACGGCTTTTTCGCGTTTGACGACGGGTATGCCGGCGGCGACGGCGTGGCGCAGATTGATCTCAATGCTGACGGCGAAACCGATCGCCTGCTCCTGTCCCGGAGAGCGGTGATTGGCACGCGTCATGACGGACAGCCGTTTATGAAAGAGTACCCGTATACCGCGAATTATAAAGGCGAGATGAACGTGGCGATCGGGGATGTGAATGGTGATGGAAAAGTGGATATTGTCGTCGCGCCAGGCGCCGGGGCGAAACAGCCGATAAAAATCTACACCCATGACGGGCAGCTTTTGACCGATGACTGGTGGCCGCTCGGGAAAAATTACACCGGCGGCATGAGCGTAGCCGTCGGCGATGTTGACGCTGCGCCGGGAGCCGAGATCGTGATCGGCGCCGGGAGCGGCATCCAGCCGTATGTATATGTCTATACCCCGAAATTAAAACAGCTTCGGCGCTGGCTCGCCTTCGGCGCGCAGTTCCGGGGCGGGGTATCGGTCGCGACCGGGAACCTCGATGGCGACGGGAAGAGTGAGATCATCGTCGGCTCGGGCAAGGGACTCGCGCCGAGTGTCAAAGTCTTTGACAGCCGGGGAAAATCGCTCTATAAAGAATTCAAGCCCTTTACGCCGCTCGCGGCGTCGCCCGGCATTCGGGTCAGCGCAGCCGACGTTGATTTTGACGGGCGCGAGGATATTGTGGTTCTGAGTGAGGGGACTGGGTTTTGATTTCATGAGCTCTTATTCAGTGGCAACGATAAAAATTCAGCTATAAAAAATACTCCGATCTTTATCGGAGTATTTTTTATCATCCCCCATCGTTGGGTTTCGTCGTGTTACGCGTTCGGTATGGTAAGCCACCTCAGATCCTCGGTGTGTGCGAGCTCGATTTTTTCGGTGCGGTAGGCCTGCGCAAAATCTTTTCGCAAATAGTCGCGGAGCGCTGCCTGCCACGGGCGCATGCGGTTGAGTCCTTCGGCATTGAGGCGGTCGGTCAGAAGATTTTCTGATGCCGGACGGCGGGCGAAGTAGGCGTCGGCAAAATAGCTTGAGTCAACCGGGATGAGCGTTACCGCTCGGGCATACCAGAGCTCCTCGATGATCGTCTTCGCCACGTCATAGCGGCTGGCTGAACCAGAGCACACCATATTATATGTGCCGATGGTGTTTTTTTTCAAGAGTCCCCCAAGCGTCACCGCAATATCGCGCGTGTAGGACGGCGTGCCGAATTTGTCGGTGACAGCATAGATTTCTTTTTTCCCGGCGACAAGCTGTTTCACAATCGCGTTCACGAATTTTTTATCTTTGCGCGGACCACCGCCCATCATCCAGCCCGGGCGGATGATAAGGTGATTCGGCGCGTAGTATTCGGTTAAGAGACTCCCCATTTGCTTGGTGAGACCGTACACGTTCATCGGGTGCGGCTCATCGGTGTCAGCGTAATACTCCTGGTGTCCGGCAAAAACGCCGGCCGAGCTCATATAGATGAGCTTGGCGCCGTAGCGGTTCGCGAGCTGGGCCGCGTATTTGACGGCAAGGGCGTTTGTGGCATACGCATTTTCTGGATTTCGTTCGCATTCTTCGAGGCTCGTCAGCGCCGCGAGATGGAAGATATAGTCGGGACGGAATTCGGCGACGGTTTTTTCATAGGCCTGTTTGTCGCGGACATCGAGGTACGTGAGCCAGGGATCGGTTAGACTCATATCAGTCGCGCGCACGAGATATTCTTTTGAAAAATATTCGAACAGCGCGTCGCCGAGCATACCGCCGGCGCCGGTCATGAGAATTTTTTCCCTCGTTCGATGGACCGGGATCATAGGTGCGGTCAATGTTTTCGCATTCGAGACGCTCCGAATGAGTTTGAAGTATTCGTGTGCGATAGTGTCCCAACTATAGAGAAGCATGGCGCGCGCCAGTGCGGCTTGGCCGAGAGCAAGCGCTTTTTCCGGATGCTCTGAAACCTCGCGCATCGCCTCTGTCAGTGCGGATTTTTCGAGGCGATAAAAAAGTCCAGTATCATGGAGGATTTCCCGGTTGGCCGATTTGTCGTTCGCAATGACACAGACACCTTGGCCCATGGCTTCGATAACGGCCGGTGACGCGCCGCCGACTTCAGCAGCCCGGATATAGGCGATCGAATCTTTGAGGAGTGCTTTGTAGCGTGCCCCAAAAACATAGCCAAGGAAGATGACCTTGTCATTGCCGGCGGCTTTGACTTGTTTCACGAATTCCGGATTGTAGCGGTTGTCGCCGATCATGACGAGCGGCTTATCGCTCCCGGAGGCGACGTACGACTCGACGACGAGAAGCGGATTATTTTCCGGTTCAAACCGGGCGACGTAAATAAAATAATTTTTCGGCGTGAGACCGAGTTCGCGGAGCATCTCCGGGCGGCTCGGAAGGGGTTCAATATCCGTGCCGTAGGGAATGAGATGGCTCTCGGCGCCGCGCCGAGCCTCGTAAAATGATTTGACACTGCCGGCATCGGTCACAAGCTTGTCTGCGGCGAGTGGGGCGAGATGGGAACAGGCTTTGAGGTAGGTGCGGGCGATGCGGCCCCATTTTTTTCTTTCCCAGTCAAGGCCGTCAACGCAAAAGATCACTTTTTTGCCGAATAGTTTGGCTAAGATGGCGAACGGAGCATTGCCGACGTTGACGACGATGACGATCTCTGCCGTGCGTTTCCAGATGATGTGGAGGGTGGAGAGGAAGGTATGGATGAGCGTGTCCCAGGCTTTACTCGCGATGGTGGGGAGGTAGATGAGTTTGGCGCCTTTGTAGGTGGCGGGACGCTCGGTGAAATAATTTTTTCTACAATAGACAACGACCGGCACACCCCCGCCGACGAGGCACTCGGACAGTTTTTCCGCGAGCGTTTCAAAACCGCCGTAGGTGTTCGGTATACCGCGGTGGCCGATAATGGCGATGGTTTCTTTGATGTGCCGGAGCGGCGTCATAGGGCTAGTCTTAGCGTAACACAGCGATAAAACAGTTCACTATAGCACATCTCTTACCACCTGTCAAGGCCTTTCCTCGCATTGTCACGAGTACAAAAAAATCGCTTGTTTTAGCGATTTTTTGTGCCTCTTACACTCCCGGTAGCCAACACTCGAGCCAGTTGTTCGGCTCAGAGAATTGAGGACTCGTCATCGTTCCGGCCGCAAACTCCTCGTCATCGCACATCGGGCTCAGACTCGTCAAACAATGCGGCCGGTCTTTGGAGACCACTCTTCCTCGTCTCTCAATTCTTGCTTCGCCGAACAAGGGCTCTCCGTTGGCTACTCGGTCGCAGTCTCTCACCAGCCACGGGTAAAATGTCCTATCTGTTTTTTTATAGCAGTGCCCGCATGATGTATTGATCCACCGGCGCGTGATCGTCGGTGAGGAGCGGGAGATCCTGCGGGATTTCTTTTATCCAGCGCGTGTTGAGGTAGGCTTGCCATTCGGGATTGTCGCTCGTGAATGACGGCGGCGTCGTGGATTTGAGCGCTACGAGAATAAGATTTTGGATTTGGGTCGGGTTCGCGGCGCCGTTCACGGGGAATAGGTACACCTGCGGGAACACTGAGCGGTAAGTATGGTACTCGGCGCGGAGAAATTGACTGCGTTTTCCTTCGAGCGACGAGACGATGTTGACGAGCACGACGCCGTCCTCATCGAGGAGTTCATGCATGCGCGATACTGCTTCCTGCGTCGTTAACTGGTAGGGCAGGGAAAAAACGCTGTTAAACGCATCGCCGTAGATGACGTCGTAGGATTCTTTCGTGCGACTGAGAAACATCCGGCCGTCGTCATGGTGGATGATAAGGCGTGGATCTTCAGTCAGTGAAAAATAGTTGCGCGCAATCTCTGTCATTCCCGGATCAATTTCTACTACATCCACTGTGGCAGTCGGATGCTGGCGCAAGAAATCCCGCGGATAGGTATAGCCGGCGCCGCCGATGATAAGTCCGCGAACGATGTCGCTCCGGAAATGATCGGCCAGGCGGTAATATTTCGCATAGTCGAAGACGAGGTCTGGCGTGGAGTCCAAAAATATGGCCGATTGAGTCCCGCGCTGGTCAGTGACGATGCCGCGGATCGGGCGTCCGGTTTTCCGATCCGTCGAATCATAGACGAGAACGCGCTGGTACGGGGTGTCAATGTCGAGGACACTCCGCCCGGCGAGCGCGCGGTGGATGGCGCCATTCAGATAGATCGCGAGGAGCACTGCCGCGATCGCCATGATTTGCATCATGAGATATTTCGATCGGTTAGCGATGAGCGAAGTCGCGATGAGGATGAGCGCAATCAGAAACAGAAGGTTGGTATTGCCGATGTGCGTCAGGAGAAAGAAACCGGAGAGAAACGTGCCGGTGATGCTCCCGACGGTCGAGATGGCGTAGAGTTCGCCGACCGTTTCGCCGGAGTTCGCGAGCGCGCGCATTTTGAGTTTCACAGCATAGGGCGAAACCATGCCGAGGAGCGTACTCGGGATTGCGAAGAGCGTCACAGTACCCACGACCGTCGCGAGACGGAGATCTGGGATTGTCTGCTGTATGAAAGAGAGAAATGGCGTTTTGACGACGCCGATCGCGCTGACCGCGATGCCGGAGAAGAGAATGATGCGCGCAAATTCGGGCCACTCGGGATTCTTGTCAGCGATTTTCCCGCCCCACCAGTAGCCGAGGCTGAGGAACCCGAGGATGATGCCGATGAGACTGGTCCAGACGATGATCGAGGTGCCGAGGTGTGGCGCCAGTACGCGGGAGCCGACGAGTTCCATCATCATGACCGATGCGCCGGTCAAAAAGACGATAATCTCCAATGAATATTTTTTGAACATAGCGAGAGTTGGGAATGTTATGGAATGACAGCTGTTCCCTTTGAACGTCCGATGTCATCGGCCGGGAGCGCCGTGGTCTCCTCGCCGTTCGTGACGGTGATGTCCTCACCGATATATTCGTCGCGGGCCGTGAGTACGATCTGCTCGAGGAGCGCTGGCGTCGTTCCGATGTGACTCTCATCCAGCATGAGGGAAAGCTCAAGTCCCAGGTAGGCGTCTTCGTGAGGCGCGAGCGACGGAGCGCGCCATGAAAGTCGGCGAGAGGCGGCATCGTAGAAAACGGTCTCGCCATGGCTCATGCTTTTTTTTCCGCTCCAGGCGACATTCGCTGGGAGTCGCGCGCTCCAGACGACGCCGGTCACTTCACTCGTAGTATTTTTTATCTGCATCGTGGCCCAGTATTTCGTCACCTTGCCGACCCGCGGCGGGAGCGGTCCGCGGCCAAGCTGGTCTCCCTCGGGGCTAAAATAGCGGATAGACGGGGTGAGGGTTAGCGCCGTGCCGATCGCGAGCGGTCTCGTGCTTACGGTTTTCGAGTACGGGATATCAGGGGCGGCAGGGGGAAAGGCGGTGAGTCGCGGTGAGAGGGTGAGCGAGAGATCAGTGCCCCCAGTCGGGGCGCGGGCGATGGGAATAGTGAGCGCAATGCGCACGGACTCGCCTGGCGCGAGCGCAGTCAGTTCCTGAACGTCGCCACCGCGAATCGTGAGAACGCCGTCTCGATATGTGCCGGGGTTTTTGCCGAGGGCAGTCGCGTCAATAATCGCGTCCGGCAGAGGAATAGAGAGGCTGAGATTTTGTAGGAGCGTCGTGCCACTATTAGTCATCTCAACCGTGAGGGGTACTCGGTCGCCGGGAGAAGCCGCAGCTGTCTCTTCCGGCCAGGCGACAGCCATACGAACTGACGGGACGACGACTGACACTGCTTGGCGAATCGCGATGTC